>JAIYDT010000089.1 GCA_027487355.1 Verrucomicrobiaceae bacterium | reverse complement strand
GGTGGGGATACCGACAGCGTGGCGGCGATCGTCGGCGGAATCGCGGGAGCGGAGACGGCAGACTTCAATCCGGAGTGGTTGGGAAAACTGTCGGACCATCCATACACCGTGGATTACCTCACCCGGCTTGGCACCGCGCTGGCCGAATCAGTTGAAGGAGGCCCCATGAAACCGCCCTCCGTTGCAAACTGGCTGATCATTCCCAGAAACATCATCTTTCTCCTCACCGTCCTGATTCACGGCTTCCGCAGGATTTTTCCACCTTACTGAACTCCATCCTCATGCACGCACTCCTCCTTATCGACATCCAGAACGACTTCCTGCCCGGCGGCGCGCTCGCCGTGCCGGGAGGTGACGGGATCATTCCCATCGTCAACGAACTCATGTCAGGATTTGATCTCATCGTGGCGACGCAGGACTGGCATCCACCGGATCACGGAAGTTTCGCGGCGAATCATCCGGGCAAGGCTGTTTTCGAATCGGTGGATCTCCACGGACTGCCGCAGACGCTGTGGCCGGTGCATTGCGTGCAGAATACGGGAGGGGCGCTGTTTGCTCCGACGCTCGACACACGCCGCATCGCGAGGGTGTTTCCCAAGGGGACGGATCCCCAGATCGACAGCTACAGCGGCTTATTCGACAATGGCCATCGCGGCGATACCGGACTTGGGGAATGGCTCAAAGGGAAAGGAGTCACCGAACTGACACTGTGCGGCCTGGCGACCGACTACTGCGTGAAGTTCACCGCACTGGACGCATTGTCATGCGGCTTCAAGGTGAACCTGCATCTGGCTGCCTGCCGGGGAGTTGATTTATGTGCAAGTGATTGCGACAAGGCGGTGGCTGAAATGCGCGAACACGGAGCGATGATTCGATGAATCCGAAGTCATCACGAATGGAAGTCTTGCTTCTCTTGGTCCCGTCAGCGCTTCTGCTGGCAGCGGCCTGGTTCAAGTGGGCGCCCCTCGATTTCACGGAGGCATGTGGTTTCGTCACGGGGGCGGTCTGCGTCTGGTTGGTGACACGGGGCAATATCTGGAACTGGCCGATCGGCCTGGCGAACAATCTGTTCTTCGCCTTCCTGTTCTGGCGGGCAAGGTTGTTCGCGGACATGGGACTGCAAGGCGTCTATCTGGTTCTCGGGATCTGGGGCTGGTGGCAGTGGTTGCATGGTGGAAAAAACCACTCACGGCTGGAGGTCACGCGCAGCACGCTGACGGAGTGGATCGGCATCCTGTTGTTTCTCATCCTGGGGACGTGGGGTTTGCGTGAACTGCTGATCATGGTGAATGGAGCCGCCCCGTTCTGGGACTCACTCACCACCGCGCTCTGCCTCGCTGCCCAGTATCTGCTTTGCCGGAAGCGGATTGAAAACTGGTGGCTGTGGATTGCCGCAGACATCATCTATGTGCCGCTGTATCTGCATCGGCATCTTCCACTCACGGCAGTCTTGTATGCAGGATTCATCGTCCTCTGCGGAATCGGGCTTTCCCGCTGGAGAAAGGAGCTTCACGCTCATCAGCCATGACTTCATCGAATGAGTTCGGGCTGGGCGTGGTGATCGGGAAATTCCTTCCGCCACATCGCGGTCATCATTATCTGATCGATACGGCCCTGTCGAAATGCGCGGCGGTGGTGGTCATCATTTGTGAAAAGCCGAACGATCCGATTCCCGGCCATCATCGTCAGGCGTGGCTTCAGGAAATGCATCCGGGCGCGGACGTCCGCGTGATCGACGACCGCTACGACGAGAACGATTCACGTGTCTGGGCGGAGAATACAATTCTCTGGCTGGGTCGAGCGCCTGATGTCGTCTTCACTTCCGAACATTATGGAGACGCCTACGCCGGACACATGGGCTGTCGTCATGTCATGGTCGATCAGCCGCGGAGAGCGGTGCCCTGCAGCGGCACGGCGGTTCGAAAGGATCCCTTCGCACAATGGGAGCACCTTTCACCTCCGGTCAGAAGCTGGTATGCCAAACGGATCGTCGTGGTAGGCGCGGAATCCACCGGCACCACGACGCTGGCACAGGCCTTGGCGGAGCATTTTCAAACGATCTGGGTTCCGGAGTATGGTCGGGAATACAGCTCCGAAAAGCAGGCCCGTGGTGACACTGAATGGAGGACCGAGGAGTTTCTCGAGATCGCCAGGGAACAAACTCGGCGGGAGAATCTGGCGGCCCGCGAAGCGAATCGTCTGCTGATCTGCGACACCAATGCATTCGCCACAACTCTCTGGCACCGCCGATACATGGGGTTCCAATCCACACCGCTCGAAGAATTCGCCATGTCGTGCAAGGCGGATTTGTATCTTCTAACCGGCGACGAGATTCCTTTCGTTCAGGACGGCTTGCGCGACGGAGAGTTCATCCGCCATGAAATGCACCGATGGTTCGAGGGGGCATTGGATCAGCAGGAGGTTCCGTGGATTTCCATTTCCGGTTCTCCGGAGAAGCGATTGGTGATGGCGATTTCGGCCTGTTTGAGGTTAGGAACGGGCGAAGACCAACAGCTCCCCTCCCCACCTCTCTGAGACAGAGAAACAAACCGCAAGGACTGAGCCCGCCGTGCTGCCTCGGTCGACCCGATCGATGCGCTGCGGCATGAGTGAACGAGGAACTCCGGAATCAGTAGCCGATCACCGAAAGGCCCGGGACGCGTTCGAATTCCTGCAGGTTGCTGGTCACCACGCCCATGCCGTTGGCAAGGGCCGTGGCCGCGATCCAGAGATCGTTGGTGCCGATGAGTTGACCGGCAGATGCAAGAGACCGGTAGATTTCTCCATACTGCCACGACACCTCCTTGGTCCAAGGCAGCACGGGAAACGGACGACAAAGCTTCTCCCAATCGAGCCGTTGTGAGGCGGATTGGCCACAAGCCAACTCGCCCGCCACAGTGAAGGTGATGAAAAGCGATTCCTGTGGATGACTCGCGAGAAAGCGGTCCACCCGACCTACTTCTCCACGTCTTGCCTCACGCTCGGCCGTGATGATGAAATTCGTGTCGAGAATCAGGCCCATGGATCATCCGGGATGGAATCGTGTTTCGCGGCTCCCTCGACCGAATCGAGATACCTTTCACTAACACCACTGCCGCCTTTGCTCAGGTAATCCCTTAGAGATGTCCCCGTCAGCGGAGCGTCCACCAGCACGGCTCGACGCACGACTTCGGTGAACGATTCGCCACCACGTTTTGCCTGGCGGAGCTTCTCATAGGCGTCCAGTTCAAGGGTGATGGTCTTGGTGGGCACACACGAAAAATACACGAAAGACTTCCCCAGTCAAGCCACCCGAACCATTTGAAAGCTTCGATCAAATGAGTCATCGCGAAAACCAGAGTATTCAGTAGTCAACCCACGCTGTCTTGCGAGACCTCGTTTGAAATCGCCACGGGCACGGATGCTGGTGTCGCCTGTTCGACCGGCTGGACCTTGATTTCGACGTTCACCGGAACGGCGCGAAGGCCTTCGATGATCTTCTGGAGGTGGCCGAGGGTGTCCTGGGACAGGGTAGAATTTCCGACTGCGTGCTCGATCCTTTCGAGGCCGACGGTGAAGGCATTCATGTGACCGGTGATGCGGTTGATCGGATCATTCTCACCAGCGCCGCCGGTGAGAAGGTTGCGGCTGAAGGTGCTCTTGATGGTAGCCCAGCGCTCGGCGTCTTCTTCGGTGGAAAGCGAGTTGATTTCCCGCCATTTCAGGAGGTTCGCCTCGGCCGCCTGGCTGAGGGTCTGGGCCTCGCCGCGGTAGTGGTCGGCGATAAGGGTGGCGACTTCGGCGTCGGTCATGAGCGGCTGGATCTTGTCGGCGATCTTGTTCATGTTCCGGTAGCTGCCCTGGAGCTTGAACGGCGGCTCGGTGCGGTAGGCATCCTCCATCGCCGCGCTGCGGACGTACTCCTGGTTCACCCTCAGGATGATCTCGCGAACGTGAAGGAGCTTTTCCATTACGGCCACGGCGTCGTTGATTTCCTCGGCGCTGAAGCTGCCCTCGAACTCGACTCCTTCGCGGGTGCCGGTGCGGGCGATTTTCAGCACGGCAAGTGCATCGGCATGGCTGCGCGCGGCGATGCGGGCGAGGACGGCGTTGCTGGTGATGGCGTTCTCGATGTAGCTGTCCTTGAAGGCCTCTTCATGGCCGCCGAGGATGTCGCCGAGATTGTAAGTGTCGGCGCGGTTGGCGAGCATGTCGGGGACCTGGAATTTTCCGCCGACTTCGGTGTAAGGGTTGCCGGCCATGACCACGGCGACCTTGCGGCCGCGAAGGTCGTAGGTCTTGGCCTCGCCCTTGAACACGCCCTCGATCTTGCGGGTGCCGTCGCAGAGAGAGATGAACTTCTGCAGGAACTCGGGATGGGTGTGCTGGATGTCGTCGATGTAGATCATCACGTTGTCCCCCATCTCGAAGGCGAGGTTGAGCTTCTCGATTTCCTCGCGTGCGCTGGCGTTGCGCGCTTCGGCGGGATCGAGCGAGGTGACGTGATGGCCGAGCGCGGGGCCGTTGATCTTCACCAGCGTGATGCCGAGGCGGCTGGCAACGTACTCCATCAGCGTGGTCTTGCCGTAGCCGGGCGGGGAAATGAGCAGCAGCAGGCCCATGCGGTCGGTGCGGGTGTCACTGCCGGCCGCGCCGAGTTGCTTGGCGAGATTCGCTCCGATGAGTGGCAGATAGACCTGATCGAGCAGACGATTGCGGACAAAGGAACTGAGCACCCCGGCCTTGAACTGATCGAGTCGAAGCTCGCGACGTCGAGTTTCGGCGAGTTCATGCTTGAGTTTCTGGAAGTGCGTGAACGAGGGTACGATCTCCGCTTCGTAGCGTTGCAGCCGGGCGGTGAATTCGTGGTAATCGAGCTCCAGTGAACCCTCGTTGAGGCGCGGATGAGTCCCGGTGAAGCCTTTAAGAATGGTCCGAGAAACGGGAGCCGGAGGAAGGATGGCGGGCGGCTGGTCGTTGAGCACGACAAGTGCAGAGGCCTCAATCAGAAGATCCTGACCGGCTTCGGGATGGAGCGCCCCGAGCCATTCCAGGGTGATCTCGAAGGCCTGGATCGGCGTATCTGTTAGAGCGGCGAGGGTATCCTCAAAGTCCTTTGCCGCTCGCTTGGCCGTGAGTTCCTTGCGGAAGCTGCGGAGAAGCTCGACCGCCGGTGCGGAACGGGTGACGGGAAGCTGTGGATGCTTGGGCGAAAGCTGTTGGAGTTCCTCGATCAAACAGGCGGCGATGGCGGTCGGGTCGGTCTGCCAGCTTGAAGTGAAGCTCGTGATCCTTTCGAGCAGGCTGGCGTCGATCTCCGCCGTTGTGCTGCCGAGCAGTTCCTTGAGCCGACCCTTCGACTGCATGCGAACGGCGAGCGCTCGCTTGTCCTCGCCCTCTTTCCAGGCGTGCCAAAACAGCAGCGCGAAGCCACGGGCGGCGGGAGAGTGTCGCAGCAGTCCGAGGCTGGCGTGCATTTCCTGCAAGGGTGCGAGGATCAGGGCTGCATCATGATCGTGGACGCCTTTCGTATATCCCTCCTGATAGCGCTCGGCCATGAAAGTGTGAACTTCGTGGGCCTTCCCGGTCTTGTAAATCTGCCAGGCGAGATACTCGGCGCGATAGACCTGCGGGTTCTCCGACACAACCGCCTGATCCCAGACATGGCGCTGGGCTTCAAGTTCGGCGCTTTCGATCTTTTCGAAAAAGCGTGTGCCGGTGAGATGATAGGCCAGCCCGCCATCGCGCGGCAACACGGCCAGCTCCAGCGGCTGACGATTGACGCTGAACTTGTGGCGTCCGAACTGGATGAGGTCGCCGCCATCGACGAAGAGCTCGGCCTTGTCGCGGATCTGCTTCAGCGAATCCTGTTGGACGGTCTTGAGTCGCGTCTGGAGTTCGTCGGCGCGAACGCTGTCGCCCAGTTTGCGAAGTTCCTCGATGAGGTCGCGCAGCTTCGCGACCATCGCATCCCCTGCCAACCAGCTGTGGACCTCCTCGGGTTTTGCGAACGAGGCGAGGCGGTTGCG
>JAIYDT010000030.1 GCA_027487355.1 Verrucomicrobiaceae bacterium | reverse complement strand
TCCGCAATCCTGCGGGTGGTCGCTGTGGTTTCGTCCGTTCTGTTAGGTCATGCGGGTGCGTCGGAGCCACCGGTCATTCCGGGACTGAATCAACGGCATCCGCTCAGCGAGGAGCAGGCTGGAGAGGTGCTGATGTCCGAGCTGCGTTGTGCCGCCTGTCATGAGGGCATGCAGGGGGAGGGGATGAAACTCGCCCCGGATTTGCGAACGGTTGGGTCGAGACTGAATGCGGACTATCTCCGACGCTTCATCGCCGATCCCTCCAGCGTGCACCCTGGAACCACGATGCCCAGTTTGATGGCGGGCGAGTCCGATGAGGTCCGGCGCGCCACGAGCGAGGCGCTCACGAGCTATCTGCTTTCCCTTCAGGAGCCACCAACTCCTGCGGCACCGTTGGCGAAAGCCGATATGGGCCAGGGTCGCGAAGCCTTTCACACCCTCGGCTGCGTGGCTTGTCATTCGCCGCGCGATGAGGAAGGGAAAGAGCTTTCCCGGAAAGGCGACATTTCCCTCGGGCACCTTGCGGGAAAGTACCAACCGAACGCGCTTGCGGAGTTTCTTCTCGATCCGCTGAAGGTCCGACCCTCCGGACGGATGCCGGACATGGGATTGAGCCGAAGCGAGTCAGCCGATCTGGCGGCTTATCTAACAAACGGACATCAGGAGCAGGCATCAGACATTGAACGTCCGAGCCCTGAACAGGTCGCGATTGGAAAGGAAGCCTTCAAGCGGCTCAATTGTGCGGCCTGCCATCAGATGGACGAACCTGAGATGAATGTCGCCCAGTCCGGACCTCCACTAGCCAAGCTTGATCCGCTGCGAGGTTGTCTTTCCGAAACGCCGAAATCCGCTCCCGATTTCCATCTCAGCGAGGCCCAGCGGAAGTCGGTCCGTTCGGCGCTCGCGCGTGTGGCCGAACCGCGACCGGAGGCGGATCGGATTCGGATGAAACTCACGCAACTCAACTGCATCGCCTGCCACGTGCGCGATGATTTCGGCGGTGTTGCTCCGGATCGTGACAGCTATTTCCACAGCACCGAGGCCGCGCTCGGAAATGAGGCGCGGATTCCACCGCCGCTGACCGGGATCGGCGCGAAGCTGAGGCCTGAATGGCTCAACCGCGTGCTGCATGATCGTGAAAGGGTCCGACCCTACATGCAGACACGCATGCCTCATTATGGGGAGGTCGCCTTGAAGGGGCTGTCGGAGTTGCTGGTCGCGGTTGATCATCCGGAGCCGGCTGTCGACAAGACCATCCCGCCCGATCCGGATGAACCCTTGGATCCGGATGAGTTGTCGGCGCAGGATCGCGAACTGCGGAAGAGGATGCGAAGTGGGGCGTTGGAGTTGCTGGGCGACAAAGGCCTGAACTGCATTTCCTGTCACAACTTCAACGGCACCGAATCGCAGGGCATGAAGGGGCTGGACCTGATGACCAGCTACCAGCGGCTGCGGCCCGATTGGTTCCGTGGCTACATGCGCAATCCGGCCGCCTTCAGGCCGGGCATCATCATGCCGAGCTATTGGCCGGATGGGAAAGCCACGCAGACGGGCATTCTCGACGGCGATGCCAAGCTCCAGATCGAGGCCCTGTGGGATACGCTTTCGCTCGGACGTTCGGCAAGGGATCCTTCCGGGCTGCGCTCGGCCGAGATCAAGCTGGTGGTCGGGGATCATCCGGTTCTCAAGCGCGGACGAAGTCGCGTCGCCGGTTTCCGGGGCATCGCGGTGGGATTTCCCGGCGGAATGAACTACGCCTTCAACGCCCAGAACGGAACCCTTTCGGCGATCTGGAAAGGGGAGTTCGTCAACGTCAACTGGAAGTCACAGGGCGCGGGCGACTTCACCCCGGCCGCCAAGGCGGTGGCTCTCGCGCAGGATGTGTCCTTCCTTCGACTCGACGACCAGAAGTCCCCATGGCCACTGATGCCGGTGACCAGCAAGGAGCAGCCGGTCAATCCGGACCCGCTCTATCCACGCAACCATGGATATGCCTTTGTCGGATACGCGTTGGATGCCGCGCTCAATCCGGTTTTCACTTATCGCTGCGGCGACATCACAATCGAGGACAAGTCCGTGCCCGCATCGTCAGTCGGTCCGAACGTGCTGCGCCGTACCTTCAGCTTTTCCTCGCCCGTTGAAACGACGCTGCATTTCCGAGCTCTAACAGGAAGGATCGAGTCCGAGTCTCCGGGCGTTTTCAAGACTCCTGAGATCAGGATCAGCCTTTCGCAGGGCGAGACCATGATCCGTCCATCGGCCGCCGGTGATGTGGGTCAGGAACTACTTGTCAGGCTCAAAATTCAGAAGGGCAACTCCAGCTTCACCGTCGATTATGCGCTGCTTCCCTGATGCCTTGAAATGGATGGCCATTCTTGTGGGTCTCGTCTCCTCGATGGCGATGGCCGAGGAGGTGGGTGAACGCTGGGGCACTGCTGATCGGGAGCGTGACTACTACCGCGTCGTCGAGCTGCCGATTCCCAAGGACCTTGTCATCGAGGCGGGAGCGTTCACGACCCTGCCGGATGGTCGGGTGGCGGTTGGCACTCGCCGTGGCGAGATCTACTTCATCTCCGGAGCGGAAGAGGCCAAGCCGCAGCCGGAGTATCACCTGTTCGCCAGCGGGCTGGATGAGATCTTCGGCCTCGATTGGAAGGAAGGCGCGCTATACGTGACGCAGAGCTGCGAGCTGACCCGCGTGACAGATGCGGATGCTGACGGACGCGCGGATCATTTCGACGTGGTGTCCGATGCCTGGGGCTACGGCACCTATCACGAGTATGCCTTCGGTTCGAAGTTCGATCCCCAGGGCAATCTCTACGTCGCCCTTGGGCTGTCGAATTCCTACAACTCCTTCCAACTGCTGCGTGGGTGGGTGATGAAGGTGACCCCGGATGGAAAGAGCATCCCGATCGCCAGCGGGCTGCGCAGTCCTGGAGGCATCGGATACAACGAAGAGGGTGCGCTTTTCTACATCGAGAGCCAGGGGCCGTGGAACAGCTCATGCAGCCTCAAGGTGGTCAAGGAGGGCGGATTCACGGGGCATCCCGCGAGTTTCAACTGGTATGAGTTCGCGCCGAACATGGGAAAGGCTCCAGCACTGCCCCGCTCGGGTTCGCGGGTCATGGTTGAGAGGGAGCGCATTCCGCAGTTGGAGCCCTATGCGGTGATCTTTCCCTACATCCGGATGGGTCGGTCGGTCACGGGTTTCACGCTCAATCAGACGAAGGGGAAATTCGGGCCATTCGAGAACCAGATGTTCATGGGCGACTACACGCTTTCGCTCGTCATGCGGGCCACCACCGAGCAGGTCAACGGCGTCTGGCAGGGGGCCTGTTATCCATTCCGCGAAGGACTTTCCACCGGCATTCTGAATGTCCAGTTCACTCCGGAAGGTCGCCTGCTGTGTGGGGGCACGAATCGCGGCTGGCCGGTGCGCGGTTTGAAACCGTTCGCGCTCGAACGGCTCGACTGGACCGGTCGGATGCCGTTCGAGATCGAGCGGATCACGATCACTCCGAAAGGGTTTCATCTGGCATTCACCAAGGCGGTTGAGGCGAAATTGGGAAATGACCCGGCCTCCTATGCCCTGACGACCTTCACCCATGAATACCATGCCGGCTACGGAGGTCCTGAGATTGAGATGGCGACTCCCAAAGTCCTCGCCGCGCGGCTGTCGGACGATGGGATGACAGCAGACCTTGAGCTCGACCTCCTTCGGAAAGGTCATGTCCATGCATTCGATCTCGCCGCACTCAGGTCGCGCGACCATGATGAACTCCTTCATCGCCATGCGTATTACACGGTCAACGAAGTGCCGAAGGATCCTTCTGGTTCCGTCACGCCGAGATGAATGCCGGTGAATCAGAACCCTAACTCCAATTCAATCCTCCATGAAACGAACCTTCCTTGTCCTGATGGGTGGCATGCTTTTCCTGTCGTCCGGATTTTGCGATCCGCTGTTCACTCAGAAGGGAACGGACCTGACGTTTGAAGAATTGCTGAAGCGCAAGAAACTCCCGGAAGGAAAGAATTCCACGGAGGGTGTCGAAGGCTCCAAGGTGAATGTGGAGAACCGCCTGGTCGAAACCACGGCGGAGTCGAAGCGTTCGATCCCCCGTGACATCAGGATCCACACCCTCGGCAACAGTGCGATCCCGAGGACGGATTTCGACAAGTGGTCACGCTGGTATCAGGAGGATGGCAACACCCAGGTCTTCAGGCTTTTCAAGGGCGAAGAGAATGTCCGCAACGGGCGGGAGAATGCGGCGAGGATCGAGGCGTTCAGCGATTTGAACTGGAAGCGTGGCGATTGGCACCAGTGGAGTGGCACCTACACCATCATCAAGCCTCATGGAGCCGCGATCTTTCAGTCCAAGAACAACGTGAACGACTGGTCGGTCCAGATCAACATGAACGCAAAAGGCGACGTGATTCTCAATCATCGCCGGGGAGCTGACAAGGTGATCGCGGAGAAGATGGTGGGCAAGCCGTTCCTGATCCGGGTGAGGGACAATGGTCACGACTATGAAGTTTATCTGAACGGAACGAAGGTCGGGGAGGGGAGTTATGCCAGGCCGGAAGGCACCACCGGGTTCCGCTGGGGCATGTATCTCGGTGGGGCCGAGGTCAAGAGTGATGCCATGATCTTCGTTTCCGGAGCCAAGGTGGATGGCCGGGAGGACAAGTAGATGAGGCGTCGTCCGCTTTGGAGCTGGATTCTCGATGAAGCGGACCGGGGGGGATGTCCCGACCAAGAAACAGCGCGACAGGATGGACCTGTCGCACTGTTGGATCTTCATTTCCTGTCGGGATCGCTCAAGGGGTATCGCTGACCTTGGCGCGGAGGAAGGACTTGGGAACCGTCTGCACGGTGCCCGGCGCGCGGAAGGTGCGGTAGGTCCAGCCGGTGGAGAGCGTGGGCAACCCGGTCTGGATGGTGGTGGCGTCTCCACCGGTGACTTCCGTGATCGCGTCGGCGAAGGGAACGAGGGTCTCGTCGCCTTCGATGCGGTAGGTGATCGCATCAATGAGTGCGGAGAGTTGGTCGCCTCCGGAGGCCGAGAAGGCAGCTCCGGTGCGGACGGGCAGGGTCAGGGTGAGAACCTGATCCGCTCCGACGGTGGCGATTTTCCCAACGAACTTGCCATCGTCGGCGCCCGAGAGTGGGTTTCCATCGAAGGCGAACTCGTAGAGGTTGTTTTTGCCGTCGTCGTCCGGATCCGCGCTCTTGGCATTGTTGCCACCGGTGAGGCCCTTGGAAGCCGCCCATGGGAGATAGGGGTCGGTGGTGACGATGCTGATGACGCCGTCGGTGGCAAAGGTGGAGGTGTCCCAGGCCAGACCCGCACCGAGGGTGGGGAGGATGAGGTCGGTGGCGACGGTGAAGTTGGTCACGTCGATCGGGCCGGTGGAGTTGATCAGGTCGAAGGACTGGCCACCTGCCGGGGTGAGTCCGTTGAGGCTGACGGTGATGGTTCCGTCCAAGGCGAGGGGATTTGAGACCGTGATGGCGTCGTAGTCGGTGCCACGGGTGCCGGTTGCGGCGAGCTGGAGGTTGATGGACGAGGTGGAGGCGACACTGGCGGAAGCGAAGGTGATGAGACCGCTGCCTGAACCGCCTGGGGTGACCGTTCCCGCCAGGGTGGCGGCCCCGATGTTGCCGCTGCCGGTGAGGGTGCCTGCGGCACCGACGCTGACGGCATTGGTGAGCACCTGGCCGCCGAGATCGAGTGTGCCGCCGGTGACGCTGGCGGAGGCTGTGCCGAGGGCGGAGCCGTTGCCGAGAACCAGCGTGCCGCCCGTGACGGTGGTGCCGCCAGTGTAGGTGTTGGCTCCGGAGAGGGTCCAGGTGCTGGTGCTGCTCTTGGTGAGGGACAGGGCATTCACGCCAGGGGATTGGGTGATCACCCCGCCGACGGAATTGCCGGTGCCGGTGCCGGCCAGTTGGAGGGTCCGGGCGACGTTGCCGTTACTCGTGACGCCGCCCGTGATGTTGAGGGTGGCAGTGGTTGGGTTGAAGATTGTGGTGCCGGCAGAGCCGGAGGTCATGTTCGCGCTGGCAAAGGAGATCCCGGCCGTCCCGCTTGTGACGTTTGAGCCACTGGTGAAGTTGAAGGTATTGGCCCCCAAGTTCGGGGTTCCCAGCGAATGGGTAAGGCCCGTTCCTGGCGTGGCCCGGTCCGATACGAAGGTGGTTGCCGAGGCCCCAGAGCTGGCTCCAAAGGTCGGCAGGGTCGTGAACGCGGTATCCGTCGAGAACTGCAAAGTGGTTCCGATTGCAAGGGAGATGCCGGAGGTGCTCTGCAGGGCGGCCGTGTTGGCCAGCACCAGTGCGCCGCTGCTCAGGGTGGTGGCCCCGGTGAAGGTGTTGGTCCCTGAAAGGGTCACGGTTCCTGCCGTGGACTTGGTCAAGGCACCGGTGCCGCCAAGGGTGGCAGTCACGCTGCCGCTTTCGAGAGCGTAGGAAGTGCCGGTGAGCGTGCCGCTGCCGGTGATGGAGGCTCCGTTCTTGAGGGAGACGGCTCCAACGGTGTCGCTGTTGGAGCCGAGGCTCAGGATCGCCGTAGCGCCGTCCAGCACGACTGCTCCCGTATTGGGCAGCGTGTTGGTGGCATCGCCCAGAGCGAGGGTGCCGCCATTGACGGTGGTGCCGCCAGAGAAGCTGTTGTTGGCGGTGGCCAGGGTGAAGGTGCCGGAGTTCGCCGGAGCGAGGGTCAGCGCGCCGCTGCCGCTGATCGACCCAGCGCCGGTGACCGTGTAATTCCTGCCGGCGGTGTTCATGGTCACGCCGAGCGGTGAAGTCGTCGCGGCTAGCGTGACGGTGGGATTTCCGGTCACTCCCGCTGCATCGCCGAAGACGACCGAGTCAAGGGTGTCGAAGTAAGTGGTGGCGGCCAGATTGGAATCCTCCCAGTTGGTCGTGGAGGTATCCCAATTGCCATTCCCGGTGTTCCAGGAAATGGGGGCGATCGTGTTGCTGGTGACAGTCAGGAAGAGCGTGTTCGAGGAGACGCTGAAGGTGCCTGAGAGGCGATGGGTGCGGAGGTCGAACGCGGAGCCATCCACCGGACCGGTGCCGGTCCAGGTGGCCAAGGGGTAATCTTGACCGACCGCGAGTGAGGACAGGGCTGAGCCTGCCAATTTCACACCGGGTGTGGTGCCATTGGCGAAGTTGGTGACATTGATCGGTGCGACCGTGATGCTTGGTGTGGTGCTGCCGTAGTCCACGAGCGCCGCGCCATTGTTCTGAAGGGTCAGGTTGCCGGTGTTGACCCATTGACCGTCGGTCGTGGCGACAAGGGC
>JAIYDT010000306.1 GCA_027487355.1 Verrucomicrobiaceae bacterium | reverse complement strand
TTTTACAACGCGTGGGACCTCGAACGCCGCTCCGGCCTCTCGGATTCGGCCGATTACCGCACGCCGTTCCAGATCGATCGTGACCGCGTGCTGCACACCCCCACCTTCCGCCGCCTGCAGAACAAGACCCAGGTCTTCTGGAGCGGCGAATACGATTTCTACCGCACCCGCCTGACCCACTCGCTGGAGGTCGCGCAGATCGGGAAAGCGATCTGCCGCTGGCTGGAAACGCGACCCGATGGCCCGCTGTCGCGCGAGTTCCATGTCGATCCGGATCTGCTCGAAGCGGTCTGTCTTTCCCACGACCTCGGCCATCCGCCCTTCGGGCATGCTGGCGAGCGTTCGTTGAATTTCCTGATGAAGGACCACGGTGGTTTCGAGGGCAATGCCCAGACCCTGCGACTCCTCACCGAGCGGATCTTCTCGGCGAAGCGCACCGGCATGGACCCGACCCGCGCCTTTCTCGATGGCGTGCTGAAATACAAATCCCTCTGGACCGAGCGCAAGGCCGCCGACGGACATGCACCCGAGCACCATTTCCTCTACGACGACCAGCATGCGCATCTCGACTGGGCGATGGGCGGAAATGATTTCCCGATCGAGCTTACCCCGGGCGACGTGCGCGACACCTTCAAGTCGATCGAATGCCAGATCATGGACTGGGCGGACGACACCGCCTACTCGCTCAACGACCTGTCCGACAGCGTCCGTGCCGGCTTCCTCACGATCGAGAAAATCGAGGCCTGGGCCGAAAAATCCGGAGCCTCCACCGGCGAAGGCACGCCGCTTGGTGATCTGCTGAAAGCGATCCGCCGGAAGAAGGTTGACCCCTTCGTCGGCAAGCGCATCGGCTCCTACATCCAAGCCACTCGACTGGAGTCCGACGTCAATTTCCTCAGCGCCATGACCCACCGCTACCGCTACCAGCTTGTCATCGATCCAGCGGTCAAGGCCGAGTCCAAGCTCTTCAAGAAGCTCGCCTTCGAAGTCGTCTTCCTTTCCCCGCAGCTCAAGCAACTCGAACACAAGGGCAGCCGCATGCTCCGCCAGTTATGGGACGTGCTGGAGAAACGCTACGTCCGTGGGGAAACCATCGACGGCCAGGACTTCCAGCTCCTCGCCGCCGACACCGCCGCGGAGATCGAAGCCGCGCCGGATGAACTCGGTCGCGCCCGCATCGTCTGCGACTTCCTCGCCGGTATGACCGACGGCTATGCGGCGCGAACCTACAAGCGTCTCTTCGTCCCTGACTTCGGCTCGATTGGGGATTTGATTGGGTAGGAGGGAATGACGAATGACGAAATCTGAATGACGAAGGGAGGTCTTGGTTGGGATGCTTTTGACTGTCGATTTCCAGCTTGGCCAAGCTCCCTGACTCGGTTCATAAATTCCTCATGAAAAGGTAGCTAGAAATCCCTGCTTCCGGGTCGACTTTGCCCATACGCCGACCGCTTGGTCAGCAACCCCCAAGCCCGAACGGCCTTTCCATGAAACGTTCTGTCAAGATGATGAGACAACTTGTTGATCGCCGAAACTGGAAGCTTGTCTCGTTCGCCTTTCCCATTGTCTTCCTGCCGCTCGCCTGCTCATCACCAAACGTGACAAAGCTGGGGTCTCTGCATGAACCGCAGCACGTGAAGCAAGGAAGAGAGATCAAGTCCACAGTAACCTACTCTCGCAAGAGTGCGAGAGACAAGTCTCGTGTGTTGGACGATCAAGAACGAATCGAACAGTTTTGGCTCCAGTTTCAATTGGCGCTAAAGTCCCGCAACTCATCCAAAGTCGCTGCACTGACGACCTTTCCACTGGTTGACTTTGATTATGACGGTATTGGGGAAAAGGGAACAAGAGAAGAGTTTGAACGCGCATTTCCCAACCTATTCAACGAAGATGCGATCCAATCTTTGCTCTCGCAGCCAGCCAGCAGATTGAAGAAACGTCCAGATGGTCGGTGGTATGCCGAATGGCATAATGGAGAGGATTCGGAAGGACAGCTCACCATCATTTACTTATTCGCGGCACGCAACGGCGTGTGTCGACTGGTTCAAATCGTGCTCATTGGCTGATACGTCAAACCCAACAGCAGTGCTTCACGATGGCGACTTCGAAAACACGAGCAAGCCGCCGCATCCGATCGCGAAAATCCGTCTGTTCGATTCGGAGCCGGGGCGCGGCCGGATGGGCTCATACGTCGACATGGACCTCCACTGCCAGCACTGCTGCGAGAGGATCGTATCCCGGGGCACTTTGAGATATCCCGGGTGCTTTCGGGATCTTCCCGATGAGATTCAAATCCGCCCGAGGGAAAAGCATCTGGAAAAGATGGAGGTGAAGTGGAAGGAGATGGAAGAGCGGCTGAAGGATTGAAAAGACGCATGGGCTGGCCGGCTTTCTGAACCTTGCACTGCGCTGGAAAATGCAGCGCCACACGGCGACTGGATCCGACATCGGCGGTAATCGGCGGTAAACTCAGATGCCGGAACACTGGAGTTTCGGGACTGCTGACCCTCGCGACCCTCGCTATCCGCCCGCACGAACCATTTGTATCTGTGGGCCCGGCCTCAAGACACCGATGAAAACAGCCGGAGGCCCAAGGGCCATCCGGCTGTGAAATTTCAGAAGGAAGAGACGAAACTCACTTGCGCTTCCTGCGCGTGAGAGCCAAGCCAACGGCAGCTAACGCGAACGTCGTGGTTGAGGGCTCTGGGATAGGGGCAACGCCGACGCCGATTCCGTCCACCCAAAGGTCCGAATCCAAGCCTTGATCCACCGCATTCACCACACCGAAATAGAAGGTGTAGTCGCCAGCGTCCTGGATGTTCACCACGAGCGTCTCCCATCCATTGATCGTTGAGCCATTCCCTGGCCCAACGGAGCCGAGGCTGGCGAACTTGGTGACCGTGGCAGCAGCGCCGTCCTTGCTGATGCCATAGAATGCCCAGTCGTCGAATGGCAGATAGTCCTGCTCGACGAAGTTCCACCGGAAGAAGAAGGAGTCGCCCGGCACGGCACTCACCGTTTGATAGATCATCGAACCGTTGGTGGAGACGGTTGCACTGTTGGAGTCATCCAATGTTGCTTTGGAGACACCCATGAGCGATGCGAGGTCCGCCGTTGAGACGCCGTTGGTCCGCAGCCGCGCAGAGTAGGATCCTTGATAGGGATCGACTGAGCCGGGGCCACCATAATTAATTGATCCGGAGGCGCTTGCATTTCCGGCGACAGTCCAGCCAGCCGTGGTGCCGGTTTCAAAATCGCCGTTCACCAAGGTGGAGGCATGGCTGGAAACCGCCATTCCAAGAGCAAGGACAACGGGAAGGTGGCCTAGATTTCTTTTCGTAGTTTTCATGTATTGGGGGGGTAGGGGGTAGGTGCAATGAGTCTAGGGGAAGCACACGCAAACCAAATGAATCTCCGCGTGAGTACACCCGAATAACCATAGTCTAATCTGCCCAAGCAAGCTCAAAATGCTGGCAAACTGCTTATCGGAGATGTCCATCAACCATGAATCGAGGTGCAAGCATCAGGCCGACTACAAGCAGTTAACGGTATCCAAAGTTGAGGACTAACCTCTCGCGTCGATCAGGCGCAGACGGCCTCCGTCTTCGTCCCACCGGCACGAGGCCAGCAGATGGGCTTTCAGCCAGCGGATGTCGCCCCGCGCTGGGTGAAGCGCTGGAGCCATTCACGGAGGGTGCCCGCCCTACGTGGTGGCGACGTGGAGGTCGTCTCGCCGGCGGGCTGGCCGACCGGCCTTTCGGCCCCTCGCTTGATTTCGGCGGCGTTGCCGAAGCCC
>JAIYDT010000578.1 GCA_027487355.1 Verrucomicrobiaceae bacterium | reverse complement strand
TTCGTGGGCCTCCAGGAAAACAACGCCATCGCCGTCCTCGATCTCGCCACCAACACCTGGGACAACATCACCGGACTCGGCATCCGCGACATCACCATCGACGCCTCCGATAGCGACAGGTCCTACGACGTGACCAACGCCGCGAAAGGCCTCCCCATGCCGGACAGCCTCGCCACCTGGACCGCTGGCGGCTCCACCTACATCATCACCGCCGACGAAGGAGACGCCCGCGTCGATGACGGCGACATCCAGCGCTTGTCGGCAGCCGTCACCACCTACGGCTTTGCCGCCGGGTTCTCGGTTTCCACCACCAACAACGACTACGGCCGCCTGAACATCCTCAGGGATCAATCGCTCAACGGTCCTGTCTTTCCGACCGCGTCGCCGAACTCCGATATCAACAAGATCGTCAGCATGGGCACTCGCGGACTTTCCCTCTGGAAAAAGGAAGCCGACAACTCCATCAGCTTCGTTTCCCACCTCCCACTCGAAAACGAACTCTTCAAGCTCGATCCACTCCGCCACAACGCGAACAACGGCGGCGTGAAGGCTGATTTCGACCTCCGCTCCGATGACAAGGGCCCCGAGCCCGAGGCCGTCGCAGTGACCACCCTCGCCGACGGCACCGTGATCGCCGTCGCCGGCATGGAGCGCCAGAACGGCGTTGTCGTGGTGGACATCACCAATCCACTGCTGCCGAAAGTCGTCCGCTACATCAACAGCAACGACAAGGGCCTGATCTCCCCGGAGACCGTCCAGATCGTCGATGCTGCCGACAGCCCGACCGGCACCACGCTGGCCATCGTCGGCTACGAGGGCATCATCGACAGCTCGGTCGCCGGCGGCGTCGGCGTCTATGAAATCAACCCGCCTGCCTTCCGCCTCCAGGTGCTGCACGCCTCGGACATGGAAGCCGACGTTTCCTCCGTTACCAGCGCCTCACAGTTCGCGGCCCTCGTTGACAAGATCGAGGATGCTGCGGGCAACGACGCCTCCATCACCATCGGAGCGGGCGACTGCTTCATCCCCGGTGCCTTCCTCTCCGCAGGAAATGACACCTCCACCCGCAACGCGCTGAAGACCGCCCTCGGCTTCACCTTCAACTTCAACGCCAGCGGCACCGCCACCGACCTCCGCGAGAATCCCGGTCGCCCGGACGTCGCGATCCTCAATGCCATGGGCTTCGACGCCTCCTGCATCGGCAACCACGAGTTCGACCTCGGCTCGACGGAGTTTGGAAACATCGTCGTCCCCGACCCGCGCACCAGCACCGCCACCATGCGCCACTATGGCATCGCGTTTCCTTATCTCAGCGCGAACCTTGACTTCAGCGCAGCCGTCTCGGTGCCAGCCGCCATTCCGGATCTTGCCCCGTATTTCACCAGCGAGATCCGCAACGTCGATGCCTTCCGGCCGAACCCCAGCCTGAACTACGCCGGCGTCTCCGCCGCCGCCACCAAGGCCAAGCTCGCCAAGTCCGCCGTCATCGTCCGCGGTGGTGAGAAGATCGGTGTGCTCGGTGTCACTCCGCCGGACCTTTCGAACATCTCGTCGCCCGGACTCGTCACCGTCACCGGACCGACCGGTGCCGTCGTCGTTTCCCCACGGACCTATGACATCGACGCCCTCGCGCTGCACCTCCAGCCGACCGTCGACGCCCTCGTCGCCCAAGGCTGCACCAAGATCGTCCTCGCCACCCAGCTCCAGCAGATCGACAACGAGAAGCTGCTCGCCACCAAGCTCCGCCATGTTGACATCATCGTCGCAGGCGGTTCCGGCACGATCTACAGCAACTCCGGCCTCCTCCAGCCCGGCGACACCTCGGCCGGTGCCTATCCCTTCACCACCACCGACCTCGACGGCAACACCGTCGCCATCGTCAGCGGTGATGGCCAGTATCAATACCTCGGCCGCCTCGTCGTGGACTTTGATGCCGCCGGTCACATCAGCGCGGTGAACAGCGCCAGCGACAACATCGCCGTCAATGCCACCGCCGTCAGCACCTACTGGCCCAGTGGCGACCCCTACGCAACCGGCACCCGCGGCGGCACGGTGAAAACCGTTACCGATGCAGTCGGCGCAGTCATCAATGCCAAGGACGGCTTCATCCTCGGCAAGACCTCCGTCTATCTCGAAGGACGCCGCACCAACGTCCGCCAGCAGGAAACGAACTTCGGCAATCTCTCGAACGACGCCAACCTCTGGTATGCGAAGAACGTCGATTCCACCGTGGCCGTCTCGCTGAAGAACGGTGGTGGCATCCGCAACTCGATCGGCTCCGTCAGCCCCCTCGGCGTTCCCGGCATCACCGCCGCGAACCCCTCCGCAGGCAAGGCCGCCGGTGACATCTCCCGCCTCGATGTGGAGGACTCGCTCAAGTTCAACAATGCCCTCACCAACATCACCGTCACCCACTCCCAGCTCAAGCTCCTGCTCGAGCACGGTGTCGCTGGCAGCAACGGTGTCGGAGCCGCGAACAACACCCCCGGCCAGTTCTGCCAGCTTGGCGGTGTCGTGGTCGTCGCTGACCTTGCGGAAACGCCAGTCAGCTACACCTCCGCCTCCAATGTCATCAGCGCCGTCAACGGCGGCACCCGCATCCGCTACGCCGCCCTCGTCGATGCCAATGGCGATCCCACCACCGTCATCGTCAACAACGGCGAGGTCGTGACACCCAACGCCTCCGTCCGCCTCGTCACCCTGACCTTCCTCGCCAATCCAGGCGTCACGGGCTCCGACTTCGGCGGTGACAACTACCCGTTCCCGTATCTGGCCCGCCTCAACGGTGCCCCGTTCGCGAACCGGGTGGACATGACCACGGATGCAAGTGCCAACGCCTTCACCTTCGCCGCTGCCGGCACCGAGCAGGACGCCTTCGCGGAGTATGTGAAAGCGTTCTACTTCACCACCGGCTACGGCACGGCGGACACGGCAGTCGGACTCGACCGCCGGATCCTTCAAGGCACCACCGACAGCGACCTCGACGGCCTCAGCAACGCCATCGAAGTCGCCTCCCTCGGCCTCGATCCGGATGTCGCCAACACCGGCTCCCAGATCAATGCCGCCTTGCTCGGACTCCGCACCGCCGGTCGCAGCGACGTGACCTCGAACCCCTCCGCCTTCAGCCTCTACACCGCCAGCTCCATCCAGGACCTGCGTGGAACGGGGAATCTGCTGATCCAGGCTGGTGGCCCGAACGTCACGCTCACCCTGCCGCTCCAAAAGAGCACCAACCTGAACACCTGGGAAAACTTCGATAACCTCGAACTCACCTTCCCGAAAATCGAAAACAAGGAGTTCTACCGAGTGGTTCTTCCAGACTGACCTAATCCTACCCTAACCTCCCAACCCGCCTGGCCCCGTGCCAGGCGGGTTTTTTTGGCTCTAGATCAGAATCCCGGATCGCTGGAATGCGTGGGCATTTCCGAACCGCTGAGAACACGTTCGAAGTCATCCCTTCAGGGTGTCTTCCTCTG
>JAIYDT010000248.1 GCA_027487355.1 Verrucomicrobiaceae bacterium | reverse complement strand
TGAGCCATCGGCCTGTCTTGAGTGGGTGAAGTCTCTCCCTGACGATCTGGCAGCAATCCTGATCACGGAGATCGCAGGCGGGCTCATGCAATCACAGCCGGAGGAGGCCGTGAGATTTGTGGAGGAACTGCCAGCCGGAGAGATGCGGGACGCGATGCTGAAGCAGGCGGCCATGGAATATGCCACCAGCTCATTGGATCAGGCCTTGAAGTGGGCGGGTGATCAGCCCGACGCCGCGAACCGAGATCTTCTGCTCGCGGCGGTTTACTGCGTGATGTCCCAGAGCCAGCCAAAGCAGGCTGCGGAGAAGGTTCTGAGCGATGTTGGAGATCTTGAAACGCGTGATCGGACACTTGTGGAGATCAGTCAGCGCTGGGCCCGGCAGAACCTCAGGGAGGCGGCAGTTTTCGTGAGCCGGCAGGAGGCACGGGTCGCCATCCCGGCGGCCGTTCAACTGATCAGCCAATGGCCTGAGTCCGATGCCAGGGCTTGCGTGGAGTGGATTTCCAAACTACCGGAGATAGGCCGAAGTGAAGTGATGTCTGCCCTCGTCTCGCGGCCGACGCTCCATCAGCGTGAGAGCCTCGATGATTTGATGAACTCGACGGATGATCCTTTGCTCCGGGGTGTCATTCGCAAGGAACTCGACTCGTTCTGAAATCAGGCGCCTCCCGAGGTGCGGATGATTTCCCGATAGACCTCCACCTCCGCAGTCTCCACCCGCTTGAGCTCGGGGTCCTTGTCGAGGTCCACGAAGTAGAGGCCGAAGTCGGTATTCGGATCAAAGGGATGGCCCCACTCGCGGTTAGATGTGATCGACCAGAAGTTATAGCCTTTCACGGGAAGACCTTCGTCCAAGGCCTGCTCCACCTCGGCGATGTGGGCCTTGAGGTAGTCGGTCCGATTGACTCCATCGGCCATCGGCACACTGCCGTTTTCCACAATGAAAAGCTCCTGCTCCGGAAACCAGCGGTGAAAGCGTCGCAAGGCGTGCAGCAATCCGCGTGGCCACACCGGTGCCTGGAGAAAGCGGCCGTGGGCGGCATCCTCCAGTGAGCGGAAACGATGCAGCCGATTCGTCGGAAGACCCCAGTAGTAGTCGAGTCCCACGAAGTCCTGCGCGCCCACGGCTTCCTCCGGGCAGAGTTCCTTCGGGAGCCGGCCCGAGGTTCCGAGATACCACCAGTTGGCATTGGCGATCAGGCTGGTCGTGCCCCAGAAACGCCAGGCCCAGTTGAGCCATCCGGATTTGGACTTGAGCAGCTTGAACCTCTGCTGTGGCTCCACTGGAACGATCTCCAGCAGGGTATCATCCCCCAATACCTCGCGTGCGATCAAGCCCGCCAGCTTGACCTCGAGGCCATCGGCCGTGGAAATCTCCGAGACCCCCGGCGCGTCGGTTCTGATCCCGATCCGGATTTTTCCACGCCGCCGGACGCGTCCCAGTTCACGACTGGATGGCTCGGTTTCCTCGCGGCCCGGTTTTCCCGTCATCACTTCCCGGAGGGACAGCGGCCTTGGAGCTTCCAGAGGGATCGACCCGGCGTGCGATTGCCAGGGCGCAGCAAAGGATTCGCCGGATGCGAGTTGAAACCCGGCGATCGCGCGGTTGACCCGGTTGAGCAGTTCGCCATGACCGTGCGGAGCCACCACGACGTAGGACTCATCGCTCAGGCCGGTGGCCAGAAAGCGGAAGCACTCTCCTCCGATCATGCCCTCGGGGAGCAGGAAGAAGGCATCGCCGTAAACCGCATCGATCTCCCCGGACGCCAGTGAACTACGGGCTGCATCGTAGTTGGCGAAGATCCGCTTTCTCGCGGAGTCCGGAAGGTCCCGTTTCCAGGAGTCCGGCTGGTTGCCGATGCCGATGACTCCGACCTTCCTTCCTGAGAGCGAGGCGAGGTCGGGTTCCTGATAGTTCGCGTTCACCAGCACCGCCTTGCCGGTGCGGACATAGGGATCGCTGAATTCGAAGGCGGTCTGATCGCCTGCGGTCACTCCTCCGATGACCAGATCGACGTCCCCTTTTTCGCTGACGAGGGCACCGGCCGTCGTGAACTTGAACACCGCTTCCGAAAGCCCCCGGTGACAGGCCCCGAAGTCCATCAGCATCTGCAGCCAGGTCGGGAAGCCGGTGACCAGTGGGTTCACGCCGACCTTTGCCTCAGGGTGAAGACCCTTGATCGACGCCCGTGCCCTCGCATGGGCAAGGAACAGGGAAGGGATCAACTTGCCGACCGCTTCGGCTTCCGCATCGACATCCGAGCCGCGCGGCAGTCCAGGCGGCATGTAGTAGCGGTTCTGCCACCAAGGCCGGATGAAGCCGAAGGTGAGCTGGCTGGGTTCGTTGAAAGTGATCCAGTAGTCCACCAGATCGCCTAACGACGCCGCGACCCGTTCCGCATAGCGGGCGAAGAGATCAGGAAAGCGCGTGCCGATCATGCCATCATGATCGCGCTCCAGCCAGACCGGCCAGACGAAGTGATGCAGGGTGAGCATCACCTTCATACCCTTTTGGCGGATGCTTGCGGCGACCTTGCGATAGTGATCCAGGGCCGCGGGATCGAAGTGACCGTCGGATGGTTCCACCCGCGCCCAGGCCACGGAAAAGCGGAACAGCTTGCAGCCCATGGCGGCCGCCGCGCTCACGTCTTCCTCGTAGCGGTTGGTGAAATCAGTGGCTCTTCCTCGAGGTGTCAGGCCCTGACAGCGTTCCCAGAGATCCCACACGTCCTCCCTCTCCGGATCGTGGGCCTCCACCTGATGATCGGCGTTGGCCGTGCCGAAGAGGAATCCTTTGGGAAAAGCCATGTGACGCTAAGGAATCGCGGGAAGGGGACGCGTCAAGCCCGATCCCGCAAGTGAAGGATCCGTCACTTGGCCTGAAGCCGCATCTTGGCGGGTGAATGGCCCGGTGCCTCCACGCTGATCTCCCAAGCCCCACCAGCCTGAACGGCGGCGGGAGCAGAGGGGAGCTTCAGGTTGCCCTTGAGCTGGCCCCGGGTTTCGCTGATGCCTTCACCGAGGCCAAGGATCGCCTTGATCAGGGTTTCAGCCTCGGCCGGATTGACCGCAGCCTGTGGAGGCATCGGCACCTGACCCCAGACTCCGGAGCCGCCGGACTTGAGCTTGGCTGTTAGAACGGCCACGGCGTCCGGGCGCTCCCGATACTTCATCGCGACGTCGAGGTACTTCGGCCCGACCGAGGCCTTGTCGACCTGATGGCAGGCGAGGCACTGCTTGGAAGTGATGAACTTCTCTTGATCTCCCGTGAACTGCGGCCCTCCGGCGTCATGCCCGGTCGGCGGAATGTAGCGGGCACGAACGGAAATGTTGGCGGCGTCCGGTGGTGTGACCGACTTGACCTCGAAGGCAATCGATTCTCCAAAGCCCAGCGCGGTAGGCTTTCCAGCCAGCGATAGCACCAGCGCGGGCTGCTGCGCTTCGTTCTTCAATGAGACCCTCGCCACCGCGATCTGGCCGGACTTGTTCGTGGCGACGGCCCGCAGTTCGACCGCATCCGACTTGGGAAGGGTGACCTTGTTTCCGCTGCCGACAAGACGTTCGCTCGCACCTTCGGTGATCCACCACTTGATCTCTGCATCGCTCGTGGCCTGATAGGAACCTTCGGCTCCTCCAGCGGCGATGGTGACCGTCGGCGGCTTCGCTCCGCTTGCAGCGCGAAGTCTTCGGACCGCGCCGTCCTTGTTGAAATACCAGTCGGATCCATACTCGAGAAGCCAGACATTCCCGTCCTTGTCGGTTTCCAGATCCATCGGATGTTTCAATCCTGCGATCAGGGGTTCCAGTTTCACGAGTTCCTCGTTGTTTCCGAGCTTCGCCTTCCAGATGGTGGATCGCATCCAGTCATAGGTCAGCAGGGTGTGGTCGTCGGACTTGTCGAGCAGGTTCCATTTCCTACTGGAATCGTAGTAGAAAACCGGACCCGCCATCGCGTTCCGGCCCCCACTTCCCATGACGGGGAACTCCTCGCTGGCGGCATAGGGATACCAGATGAAGGCCTTGTTGGCCGGAGGCAGATCAACGAGTCCGGTGTTGTGGGTCGAGGGATTCTTCGGTGCGGCGGGGTCGGTCATTGCACCGGCTTTCCCGGTCGCGAAATCGACGATCGCGTAGGGCTTGTTGTCGCCGATGACAAAGGGCCAGCCGAAGTTACCGGCTTTCTTGGCCTGATTGACCTCATCATGTCCGCGTGGGCCGTGATCGTTGGCGTTCGAGGCATCTGGTCCCACCTCGCCCCAGTAGAGGACGTTCTTTTTGGGATCGATGGAAATGCGGAACGGATTCCGGCAGCCCATCACATAGATCTCGGGGCGGGCTTTTGCGGTGCCTTTCGGGAACAGGTTGCCGGCAGGGATCTCGTAACCCTTTTCGGTCGGACGGATGCGCAGAACCTTGCCCCGAAGGTCATTGGTGTTGCCGGCGCTGCGCATGGCGTTGGTGTGGTCGCGTCCTTCGCGATCGTCGATGGGCGCATACCCGCCGCTTTCGAAGGGGTTGGTGTTGTCGCCCGTGCTGAGATAAAGCAGTCCATCGGGTCCGAAGGCGATCGAGCCACCATGATGGCAAACCCGGTCGTGGCGGTCCGTGGGGATCTCCAGCAGGGTGAGTTCCGAAGCGAGGTCGAGCTTTCCCTCCTTCAGGGTAAAGCGCGACAGCCGGTTCAGCAGCTTCACCGGATCGCTGTAGTAAAGATAGAGCCGCCGGTTCTTCGCGAAGGCAGGATCGAGAGCCAGACCCAACAAGCCATCCTCCCGTGCCCAACTGGTCTTGGAGTCCGCCTCCCGCAGCGCGGTGACGGGAAGGTTTCCGATTTCGAACAGCCCGCCGGTGGAGGGGCGGACGCGGAGCACGCGGCCCTCGCGCTCGATGACATACACGTCGCCATCCGCCGCGACGGAGATCTCCATGGGATCGTGCAGGCCGGTGGCGATGAGTTCCGAGGCTGGTTCGGAAGCGAGAAGAAGGCCGGGAAGGAGGGTGGCGAGAAAGGAAAGTGGCCGCATGGCAGGCCATTCTACGAAGCCGGACGGATGGCTTTACAGGGAAATCTTTGAATCAAGGAGGCGCAGATGGGGGATGTGGACTTACTCCGTTTGATAAGCTTGGATGTCCCCCAGCCGCCATGAACGTCAATCCCTCCTCCGCCGTCGCCGCACTTGAACTGGGTGGCACCAAGACTGTTGTCGCCATGGGCCTCGCGGATGGAACGATTCTCGAGGAGTTCCGCTTTCCCACGACCACGCCGGATGAGACCCTCGATCGCGCCCTTGCGTGGCTGGGAGAGAGGGGAGTGCCCGCCGCGATCGGCACCGGGGCCTTCGGTCCGATCCGGGTGAATCCAGCCAGCGCGGATCATGGATGCCTCCTGAACACGCCGAAGCCAGGCTGGTCCGGCTTTTCGCTCGTTGGGAAGATCGCCTCTTCCATGCCCGATGTCCCGGTGCGGCTGGATACCGACGTCAACGTCGCGCTGTGGGCGGAAGCTGCCCTTGGGGCGGCGAAAGGGGCCTCCGACGCGGCTTACATCACGATCGGCACCGGCATCGGCGCGGGGATTCTCAGTGGAGGAAACCTGGTCCACGGAGCCATGCACCCGGAGTTTGGCCATCTCAAGGTTCCCACCGCGCCCGGGGATTCCTTCTCAGGTGTCTGCCCGTTTCATGGCAACTGCCTCGAAGGCCTTGCCAGTGGCCCGGCGATCGAGGCCCGATGGGGAAAGCCGGCGGCCGAGCTCCCGTTCGATCATCCCGCGTGGGACATCGAGGCCTGGTATCTCGCCCACGGCATCCTTGCCCTCTTGGCGATCCTTTCCCCGACCCGGATCGTCGTGGGCGGAGGGGTTTCCCAGGCAGCGGGCCTTCATGAGAAGATCAGCGACCTGTTGAAGACGGTCGCGAACGGCTACTTCGACAAGGAGATGCTCGAGACTTTGGTGACTCCGCCTGCTCTTGGTCAGGAAGCTGGAATCAAGGGCGCTCTTTTGCTGGCTGGGGGAGTCGTGGTGAAATGACCCTCTGCTGTTTCATTCCAGCCTGAAATCCAGGATCTGAAAGGCATTCCCGGCACCATCGGGATCAATCAAGGCCGCGTCCGCGTGGTCCCCCTGTCGCGCGAAAGGCAGGAGGAAATCCCGTTGTCGGGTCAGGGTGGCAGACCCGTTCGCACCTTTTCCCAGCCATTTGGCAAGATCACTGAAATCCACATCGGCGGTGATGTCCTGACGTCCCGGATGCTGATAAACGGCGTGGCCTTCCAGGCGTTCCTGACGGAGATAGGCCCTCAGGGTTCCTCGGGGACGACGATGATAAAGCTCGGCCGTTTCCGAACCGTAGTCGATGGTCAGCATGGCCCCGGATTTCCAATGGGGCATCCAACGGGCGAGCCAGCGTTGGACCGATTCGTGGACTTCGAGGATTTGTCCAGGTCGATGTGAATGAGCAAATTGAAGGGAATCCGGAAGGTCCTGGGCCGGCCGCCAGTCTTCGCGCGGGACCTCGCCGGGAAGAAGGAACAGCTCGCTGATGCCCCAGGTTTCCAATCGGAAACGCCGGACCGGAAAGGCGTCGATGAGCTCGTTGGAGTAAAGGCAGGCCTTTCCCTCGCCGGCCTCCAGCGCGGCATCCAGCGAGTCATGCCAGGTGGCGCGCTTGCCGAGCAGGGTCTGTTGCTTCTCGCGCAGCGGCCGGGAGGTTTCCACCAAGTGAAGCCGGGTCCGCCAGCGCCGATGCCACGGCAGGGCCTTCATGACGGCGGCGGCAAGGAGTCCCTCGCCCGGTCCGACCTCGATCAGATGGCGGCAGCGGGTCGCCGACAAGGTCCGCGTGGCCCAAGCGGCGATGCCCTTCGCCAGCAGGCCGGAGATCATGGGAGCCGTGGTGAAGTCTCCACCCGCTCCAACTCCCTTGATACGACGAGCATAGTAGCCACGCTGCGGATCATGGAGCGCGAGGTTCATGAAGCTGTCGAAGCGCAGGCCTTCCCCGCTGGGCCATGGCCAGGGCGGGGCGGAGGTCGTGTCGGATGAATCAGGCATCGGCTGGCCGACAGTGAAGCATGCGGGCTGGAAGGCGACACGGAGATTGATGGATCGTTCAAACGAGGGCGAACATCAGACGGTCCAGTCCTCGCACATCAGGCCTGGAATCCGGAGAAACTCGCGTTGATTGGCGGTGACCAGGGTGGCGTTGGCCGCCCGAACGGTAGCGCCAATGATGAGATCGTTCGGGCTGATTGGCGTTCCCTGCTTCTCCAGATGGGTCCGGATTTCCGCGTAATGCCCGGCAGCTTCGGAACCAAAGGGAAGGGCTGGATAGGGAGCAAGGAGGCTTTCGATCCGCTGGGTGAGCTCTATACTTCGCGAACTCCTCCGAGCTCCGTAAAGAAGCTCGGCACGGACGAGTTCCGTATAGCAAAGATCCCCTGATCGACAGGTCTTGAGGTGTCGAATCAATGCCTCGTTCGGCTGCCTCAGCAGGTACGACCAAATGTTGGTATCAAGGCATTAAATCAGGAATCCATGCTGGAAACAACACGGTGCTGCGGATCCCTGGAAGGGAGTTGAAAATCGTCGCCAATGGTTCCTGAGAAGAGGGAGAGATGATCCCATGCTGCCGAAGATTCGATATCGGCCGCCTTGGACAGGCGCTCACGTGCCCATCTCGATAACGAAATGGATTCCCGTTTGGCGGCGGCTTCAACTTTTCGCTGGGTCTCGGGGTCCAGATAGATCGTCAACTGAGCCATGGCCGAATAATCCCCGCAGGAGTCGGAATCGCAAGTATGATTGCCAAGTATGTTTGATCATCCCTCTTGACATCAATCAGGAAATGAGGGGTTTGGGATTGATTCGAGCGCTGACCGATCAAAGCACCCTCCGAAAACCTCCCAAAGACTCCAGTGAACGGGCGAGCGAATCCCTTCGGCCCGGCAATCTCCATTGGGCACCGCCGGGCCGTCTGGATGAAGAGCGCGCCGAGAGGACCTGCACATGAAGTGGGTGTGGAAAACCGAGCAGCTTGGCAAAGCGATCGTTGCCCTCGTAATTTCCGCTGGACGGATGAAAAGTTGCATGCAATTAAATCCGGCATGTCGATTGAAGCCCGTCATGCCAGCCGCCGTCTCCGCCGCAAGATCACCGGTTATGCCGCGTGTTTGTTGCCCTTTGAAGCCGATGGAACCATCGCCAGGGAAGCCTTTCAGCAGGCCGTGGCCCGGACCACCGATGCCGGTCTCGGCTGTGCGGTGAACATGGACACCGGTTACGCCAATTACCTGACCGAAGAGGAAAGAACCGCCGTTCTCGGATGGACGCGCGACGTCATTCAGGGCAGGCGCGATTTCGTCGCTGGAGTCTTCGTCGAGGGCCTGGAAGGGGATCTGGTGCAACTCTACCGCAAGCAGATGGAGCAGATCGTCTCCTTCGGTGGCACGCCGATCCTGTTCCAGACGACGCGTTTCCATGATTGGTCGCCGCAGCAGATTGTCGATTTGTATGCCGCCGTCTGCGAGGGCTTTGACTCGGTGTTCGGATTTGAACTCGGCAAGATGTTCGCGCCGAACGGGATGATTTTCGATGAGGAAACGGTGGCCGGTTTGATGAAGATCCCGTCGCTGAAGGGCATGAAGCACTCGTCGCTGGATCGCGGCATGGAGCTTCGCCGTCTGGAGCTGCGCGACCAGATCCGTCCAGACTTCAAGGTCTTCACGGGCAATGATCTCGGCATCGACATGACCGAGTATGGCTCCGATTACCTGCTCGGACTGGCCGCGTTCTGCCCGGAGAAATTCGCCGAGCGCGACCTCTATTGGGAGACTGGCGACGATCGCTACTTCGCCCTCAACGATGCCCTGCAATATCTTGGCAACGTCGGCTTCCGCGCCCCGGTGCCGGCCTACAAGCACAGTTGCGCGGTGTTCCAGCATCACCTCGGCCGCATCCCTTCGTCCGAGCCTCATCCGCTTTGTCCGCGACGTCCCGATTGGGAATCCGGCATCATCGCCGACTGCGCGCTCCGTCTCGGCTATTGATCATGGCGACGATCTACGACATCGCGAACGAGGCCGGAGTTTCCGCCTCCACTGTCTCGCGCGCCCTCAAGGGCTCGCGGATGGTGAGCGATGACGTGCGTGGCCGGGTGGAAAAGGTGGCGCGCGAACTGGGATTCGAACGCCGTACGGTCCGTCGGCACCGGGCACGCGCGATCCTCAGCATCCGTCTGGTGCTACCCCGTCACGCGGCTCCCGAGCGCGGTTTGTTCTTCGATTTCTCTCAACTGGTGGCTGGTCTCAACGAGGGACTGAAGCCCTCCGCGTCGAACATCATCTGCGACACCGGCGGGCCGGACTACGATCCTTTTCCGCACAAGAAGGGCGGCGACACTGATGGCTTCGTGTTCGCTTTCCATGAGCCCTCGCCCAGGGTGCTTCGCGAACTCAGGCTGCGCGGCGTGCCCGCCGTGGTCCTGAACCGCACCGTGCCAGGAGTGCCGTGCGTGGTGTCCGATCATGCACAGGGCATGCGCGATCTGGTGGACCATGTGGTCTCTAACAGCTGCGACCTCAAGCCGGCTTTCATCAGCATCGAAGGGCTCGGCGAGGTTCATGAAACCCGTCTCAAGGGTTGGATCGAGACCCTCAAGTCCCACGGGTTCCGCCTGAATCCCGAAAAGCAGATCCTCCATTTCCCCGGCATCGACCACCTCGATTCGCGGACGATGTTGAAGCTGGCGAAGTCCTTCAACACTCTATTCTGCGTGAACGACATCGTTGCCGCCTCCGTGCTTTCCGAGCTTGGTCGCGGTGGCATCCAGGTGCCCTCACAGTGCCAGGTCACCGGCTTCGACGACTCTCCTGTTAGAAAACTGACCCGGCCCCTGTTGACGAGTGTTTCCATGCCGGTCCACGACCTCGCCCGCATGGCTGGAAAGCAGCTTGCCTCCGCGATCATCGAGTCGGTGGAGCCGCTGCCCCTGATCCGTCTCGCCGGCAAACTGGTCCTCGGCGATTCCACCCTGCCATCCCTTTCATGAACCGCGAACACCTGGCCATCCACACCTTCACGACCAAGCCCTGGTCGATCGACGAGTGCATTGAAAACTATGCCTCCCACGGCTTCGGCGGCCTGTCGGTGTGGCGGGAAACCGTGGCGGGTGAGGACCTTTCGAAGGTGAAGCAGCACATCGCCGACAGCGGCCTGAAAGGCGTCTCCTACGTCCGCGGTGGCTTCTTCACCGGGAAAACAGCGGAGTCCCGAAAGGTGGGCATCGATGACAACCTCACCGTCCTCCGTGAATGCGAGGCGCTCGGCCTGCCGATGGTCGTGCTAGTCTGCGGGGCCACGATCGGCCAATCGCCGACCGAGAACCTCGACCAGATTGAAGCGGGGATCCGCGCCATCCTTCCCGCTGCGGAAGCCGCCGGCATCAAGCTGGCGATCGAGCCGCTGCACCCGATGTATGCCGGGGACCGCTGCGCCGTGGCCTCGATGCGCGATGCCAACCAGCTTTGCGATCGCATTTCCCATCCGCTGGTCGGCGTCGCGGTCGATGTCTTCCACGTCTGGTGGGAAAGCGACCTTGAAGCCCAGATCCGCCAGTGTGCAGCAAAGCAGCGCCTGTTCGCCTTCCACGTCTGTGAGTTCAAGCCCGACTTCGACCATGTCCTGCTTGATCGCGGCCTGCCGGGCGAGGGAGTGAATGCCTCGAAGCGCATTTCCGACCTTGTCCACGCCTCCGGCTTCACCGGCCCGACCGAAGTCGAAATCTTTTCCCGCAAGTACTGGTCCGAGAACCAGCATAGCTTCCTCGAAAAAATCGCCGCCAGTTGCGCGGAGCTTTGATTGGTCTTCCCTGAACACTCAAGATTTCAACCTTCACACTCTTATGAAAACCCGAAACCTCGGCATCATCCTCAACGGCGTCACCGGACGCATGGGCACCAATCAGCACCTCGTCCGCTCGATCCTCGCGATCCGCGACCAGGGCGGCATCGTCTGCGGCGACACCCGCGTCATCCCGGACCCGATCCTCACCGGTCGCAATGCCGACAAGCTGGCGACCCTCGCCGCGAAGTACGGTGTCTCCCGTTTCACGACCGATCTCGACGCCGCACTGGCCGACCCTGCGAACGAGATCTTTTTTGATGCCTCCGGCACGCCATACCGTATCGGTTTCCTTGAAAAGGCCATCGCTGCCGGAAAGCATATCTACTGTGAAAAGCCGATTGCCGTCTCTACTGACGACGCCATCAAGATCGCCCGGATCGCGGAAGAGGCCGGCGTCAAGAACGGTGCAGTGCAGGACAAGCTCTGGCTGCCAGGCTTGCGGAAGTTCCAGCTTCTGAAGGAGCAGGGCTTTTTCGGCAAGATCCTCAGCGTGCGCGGAGAGTTCGGCTACTGGGTTTTCACCGGCGAGCATCAGGGCCAGCCGATCCAGCGTCCGAGCTGGAACTATCGGGAAGAAGATGGCGGCGGCATGATCGTCGACATGCATTGCCACTGGAGATATGTCATCGACAACCTCTTCGGAAACGTTACCCGCGTGTTTTGTCACGCCGCGACCCACATCCCGCAGCGTTTCGATGAGGCGGGCAAGCCCTTCAAGTGCACGGCCGATGACTCCGCCTACGCGATGTTCGAGACCGAAACCGGCATCATCTGCCAGTTCAACTCGTCATGGAATGTCCGTGTCCGTCGCGACGACCTTCTGACCATGCAGGTGGACGGTACCGAAGGCTCGGCCATCGTCGGCCTCCGCAAGTGCTGGGCCCAGCATCAGAGCACAACCCCGCGCCCGGTTTGGAATCCGGACATCGACAGCCCGATCAACTACTACGACCGCTGGGTCGAGGTGCCGGACCAGGTTCCCTTCGACAACGCCTTCAAGATCCAGTGGGAACTTTTCCTCAAGCACGTCGTCGCCGACGAGCCCTTCCCATGGACGCTCCGCGAAGGCGCGAAAGGCGTCCAGCTCGCCGAACTGAGCTGGGAGTCCCACCGCAAGGGCACGTGGGTGGACGTTCCGAAACTGGCTTGATTGAAGCTTGTCATGAGGCCCGGCAGGTTCTGCCGGGCCATTTTGTTTGAGTGACAAGTCCCCCCACTGGTCTCTCCACCCAACCGTTCTTTCCACTTGGATTTCGATCGGGACGGGTTCAACTTCTCGCCGTTCCTTTTGTCCACGCTCATCTCATGTCACTGACCGTTACTCCTCAATTCGTGCCGGTATTGGATTCCGGCTTCGTCCCGGCTGTACTCTGGAATCGCGCCTACGCCACCAAGGTGGCCGCAGACCCAGGGGCCCGGAAGCTCGATCTCGCACTGGTCCGCACCGACGGCACCGCGTTTCGCTGGTCGGGGACCATCCTTTCCGCCGGTCCCGCCAATGACGCGCTGACGACGAAATACGTCGAACGCCTCGTGAAATTCCTGCTCTGGCAGAAGGGTGGCAGTCGCATCCTGGTGGCGGGTGCTCCGGATGTCGCCGCCTCGCTGACGCGGATCTACTCCGAGGATGGCCTCCGCAAGTTCGACCGCGATTTCATTGGCACCAAGATTTTCGGCGAGCCGATTTCCGTGACGACCGTGGGTTCCGTGGAGGACCTGCCTGAGGAAAATGGTGCCGCGATGTCGTTGGGCCGGAACCTGGAAGGCTGCCGCATCGGCTTCGACCTTGGTGGCTCCGACCGCAAGTGTGCCGCGCTGATTGATGGCGAGGTGGTCTTTTCCGAAGAGGTCGTGTGGGACCCGTATTTCCAGAGCGATCCGCAGTATCACATCGACGGCATCCACGACACCTTGAAGCGCGCCGCCGCCCATCTGCCACGTGTGGACGCGATCGGTGGCTCGTCCGCCGGCGTTTACGTGAACAACGAGATCCGCGCGGCCTCGCTCTTCCGTGGGGTCAGCCCGGAGGATTTCGAAACGCACATCCGCCGCCTGTTCTTCACGCTCAAGGAGCGCTGGGGCAACATTCCATTCGAGGTCGTCAATGACGGTGAAGTTACGGCACTGGCCGGATCGATGGGCCTTGAGGCCAACCGCGTGCTCGGGGTTGCCATGGGTACTTCGCAGGCCGCCGGTTATGTCAACGGTTCCGGGCACATCCTGCCGTGGCTGAACGAACTCGCCTTCGCGCCGGTCGATTACCGTGATGATGCACCGTCCGATGAATGGTCCGGCGACATTGGCTGTGGCGCCCAGTATTTCTCGCAACAGGCGGTGGCCCGACTTGCTCCGGCGGCTGGCTTCGACTTCGGCAAGATGCCATTCCCCGAGCAGCTGGTGAAGGTTCAGGAAGCGATGAAGGCCGGCGACACCCGCGCGGCGCAGATTTATGAAACGATCGGCACCTGCTTCGGCTACTCCATCGCCCACTACGCCGATTTCTATGACATCGAGAACCTCCTGATTCTCGGTCGCGTGACCTCCGGCGAAGGCGGCCAGATCATCATCGACGAGGCGGAAACCGTGCTCGCCAACGAGTTCCCGGATCTCCGCATCAAGCTCGTGGTTCCTGACGAAAAGACCAAGCGTCACGGCCAGGCGGTCGCCGCCGGCAGCCTTCCTGCACTGGTTCCGGTGATGGCGTGACTTCTCATGGGCCTGCTCCCGGTGACCCCACCGTGGGCAGGCCAATCTTCAGGTCTCACGGCACGAAAAAGGCCCCGCGAACGGGGCCTTTGGAAGAGGCGGATCGGCTCCACTTGGAAGCGCGGATCCGCGATTAGGGTCAGGCCTTGATCTTGGCGATCTCAAGGAACTTGTCCAAGCTCATGGCGACCTGGATCTGTGGGCTGGTCTGGATCACATGGACCGAGTCGGTGCGGACCGGGATGGAGCTGAACACCAGGCCGAGGTCGGCGATGGCGCGTGGCACTTCCTTGTTGATCTCGCCGGTGAGCAGATCCTTGCTGATCTTGATGCCGAAGCCCTTCGCGTGGAGGACACGGAAAAAGGCCTCTTCGCTGTTGGCGGTGCCAAAGGCGGTCGGCTCGGGCTTGGCGGCTTTCGGAGCCTTGATGCCCGGTGGCTTGGAGGTACGTCCGCCATCCTTTTCGCCCGTGGCGGGACAGACACCCGCTTGGGTGAGATATTTTCCGGAGATATAAATAGGGGATTCTCCAGCGGTGCGATAGCGGGGCGTGTCCTCAAGGGTCCACTTGCACTTGGCGGCAATGATGGAGGCTTCAAGAGCTTCCGGGGTGGCTTCGAGACCGTTCTTCGTTCTGAGTTCGAGGATCTTCGACAGCGTCGGTTCAGGTATATTCAACATGCGGGCGGAACCATTCTCCTGTCGGATAGCGCATGCAAGTCGTTTTATTCTGAAATCCTCGAATTAATTTTTTATAATGACCACTGAGGATCAACGCACTCAGCCCTAGAATGCAGCAATTGATCCACGTTTTTGAGTGAAGATTAGTCTTTGATGACGTCCGCGCGCGGTTTCTTTTTGGTATTTTGGGCTATTAAATAAGAATACCGCACTCGTTGTTTTACGTATCGATTGCGGTGAATCCCAAACAAGCCGGGTCGATAGGGTTTGAAACGGTGTGATTACGATTCCTCTTCGCGAGCGGAAAGGATCTGGCTGCGGCGCAGGGTCCGGGTGCGAAGCTGGTGGCTCCACATCTTGTCCGGGGCTGCCTTGGCGAGGCGGAGCGCAAGGGGATTGAGCTTCAGGCGCCGACGGCTTACTCCAACGCGCTTCTTGGGTTTCCGCTTCTTGGTTCTGCGTTTGCGCTTCTTTTTGTCAACCGCGACAGGCTCCGGTTTGGTGGGGGCTGCCTTGGCGGATTGACCGCTCTGGCGACGCTCCGGAAGGACGATGCGGTCATCGGCGAACAGGAGAAGGTGGCCTTGGGTGAGAAGCCAGAAGAGATCGACCAGCCATTCCTGGGGGGCTTCGGTGACGCCCTCGGGGAGCACTCCTTTCCAGAGTTCTCCCAGTTTCGGATCTTTCCGACCCTTGAGCCAGGAAACGATGGCGGCAGGCCGCTCGGCCAGGACGGAGTCGGCAGGAACCGGATGAGGACGGGCTGGGCCGGTGAAAAGCTTGCCCTCGCGCTTGAAGACTGGAAGGTGCTCGCCTTCAAGCATGCGACAGATCGTCGGAATCATGACGGCTGGATGCTTGCGGGAGTGGAAGCCAGCCATGCGCAGGGACGCCAGCAGACTTGGAGAAATGTGCTTGGCTGGAACTCCGCCGGACACCTCGGCCTTGCGGGTTTCCTCGAAGGCGTCCGCGAAGAACTTGCTGCTGAAGGCACGCTCGGCCTCGGCTGCATCCTCGATCCAGGCGGCGTCCTCGTCACCCTTCGGACGCCAGCGGGTCCGCTTCTTCATGGTTTCAAGCCATGCGTTGACCGCCTCCTCGCCGCGTTCGCTGCGGACGCGTGAGGCATAGACCTCGAAGGGAAGATTTGAAAACCGCTCGCGATGGATGCGACGGAGGTTCGTCTGATAGGCATGAAAATTCGGAGGTCCGAGCCACTCGCCGCTCATGCCGCAGCGTGCGACGATCTGGAAATTTCCGGTTGGTGGATCGACCTCGATGGTTTCCTCTTCGAAGAGTCCAGCCTTCGCATCGGATTGCCAGAAATGGCGGACCGCTTCCTCGCGGGTGAGCCAGAGCGAGCCATCGAGCTTCCCGAGAAAGAGGGCGGGGCGTTTGTCCTCGACCTCGAAGACCGCACGGACCCGTTCGCGCTGGGCGAGAAGGATCTGGGCGATGTCGAACAGGGAGTAAACCCGGGCGACCTGATGGATTTCCTTGCCGACCAGATTCAAGGCCTGTGGGTCCGGATGGATCTGGACGCGCACGCCGGGTGCGGGCTCGATCTCCTCGCGCTGGGGTGGGGCACTACGACGATCCTCGTACTTGCCGCCGCGCTCGTCCTGCCGCTTTTCAAAACGCCGTCCGCCGTCGCGGTCCCCTCCGCCTGCGCCACGGGGGCCACGGGGGCCACGGTCGTTGCGATCACTGGAGTCGCGTCTCGGCACCTCCGGAGTGGAGTCTTCACGAGGGGCGCGTGCCTGCGGTTTCGGAGGCGTGGTGCTGCGCGCCCAGGCCGGACCGAGGTCGATGCCGGACAGCAGGCTGCGCAGGGGATTGGATTCAGGATCGCTCACAGGTGGCGAGGTTAATGGGTTGTTTGCAAATGACAAACACGGGGTTGAGGCAATCTCGCGATGATTTCAAGCCCGTAAGAGCGCGACCATTCGGGCGCAGGCACCTTCATGAAGGCCGAGTGCCGCACGCGCGGCGATGATGCCGCCATCCAATGAGGGGCCGCCAGCCAAGGTGGTCCGGAGGGTTTTTGCCAGGTTTTCGGAAGTCTCGACGCGAAGGCATCCGCCGGATGAGGCGAGTCGTGTGGCCAGCGGTTCGAAATTCTCCATGTGAGGGCCGAAGACAACCGGCTTGCCGGCGATGACCGCCTCACAGGGATTCTGCCCGCCGGTGCCCAGGAAACTCTTCCCGATCACCACCACATCGGCATGGGCGGTCCAGTCGCGCAGTTCACCGGTGGAGTCGATGACAAACACCGCGTTCGATGGAGTTGAAGGCTGTGAAAACGAGGATCGCAGGATGACCTCAAAGCCCTCCGCCTCCAGCGCTGCCCGGACTTCCGTGCGGCGTTCGGCATGGCGGGGGACAACGGCGAACAGCGCTTCTGATGAGGCCTCACGCACGGCGCGGGCAGTCAGGATTTCCTCACCTGCATGCGTGCTGGCGGCGAGGACGATGGGTCTGTTAGATCCAAAGGCCGCCAGCATTTCCGAGAACTCCGCTCGAGGCTGCGGACGGGCACCGCTGCCAGGATCGAATTTCAGGCTGCCGGTGACGACGATGCGGTCTCTGGGAACTCCGAGCTCGTTCCAGATCTCCGCATCCTCGGGTTCCTGCACGGCGACCAGATCGAGAAGGGAAAACACGGGCCTGATCCAAGCTGCGAATTTCCGATAGCGGCGCTTGGACCTTGGGGAAACACGGGCGTTGACCAGTCGCACCGGGATTGCATGGCGATTGCATTCTTGCAGCAGGTTGGGCCAGGCCTCTCCTTCTACGAGGACGATCTGTGTCGGCTCGAAGCGATTCAGATAGCGCCTCACCATCCACTTGAAGTCCAGCGGCGCATAAACGACGCGAACGTCATCAGGGGCGTTCTCAAGCGCGACCGCGTGGCCGGTGGCGGTGCCGGTGGCGAGGACGAACTTCTGTTCCGGGTCCGCCTTCCGCCACTCGCGCAGAAGCTTCAGGGCAAGCAGGGCCTCGCCGACACTCACGGCATGCAGGTGGGCCGCCGCGCAGGGTTCGTAGTCGAGAGAGGTGCGATACCAGGAGAGCCGCTCCCGCAGGCCGCTGCCGAAGCCGCCGCGTCGCGCCATCTTGACGAGCCAGGCCGGGAACGCGACAAGGAACAGCCCCGGCAACAACAGCCGGTAGATCGCCATTCCAAGAAAACTTCGCATCGCTCGGAAGGCTAGGCTGAGGGAGCGGGAGCGTAAAGCAGGATGGCGCTGCTGCCGTATTCGCGACGATCCACCAGCCGCCAGCCGTCTGCTTCCGGAGAGCGATAGGAGGAGGAAACCTCGACGATGAACCAGCCATCGGGCGCGAGGTGCGACTGGATGTCACCCTTGTCTAACAGCTCACGCAGGTGATCGTGGTCGCCGTAGTGCTTCACGTAGGGAGGATCGGCGAAGATGAGGTCATAAAGCGCCTTGTCGCCTTTCAGGAAGGGCAGGGCCTCGGACTTCACCACGCGGGCTCCTTCGAGCCGGGACTTCGCGAGGTTTTCCCCGATGACCTTGATCGCCTGGCGGTGATCATCGACGAAGACGCACGAGGCGGCACCGCGGCTGAGTGCTTCCAGGCCGATCGCGCCGGAGCCGGCGAAGAGGTCGAGCACTCGGGCGTCATCGACCTTTTCCCCGAGGATCGAGAAAATCGCCTGACGGACGAAGTCGGTGGTCGGCCGGGCCACTGCTCCCGGAACCTTGATGGCCAGTCGGCCTGCTTTTCCTGCGATGATGCGCACGCCGGATTCGTGGCATCCCGCGCGGCGGCTGACAATCACGGCGATGCGGCGGCCTTCGCTTTGAGAAGGGCCAGCAGGGTCGGCCCATCGATCAGATCGCCGCCTTGCCCGAGTTGGACGTTGATGCCGTCCAGATTTCCGAGCGCGTAGAGGTCCGACCCCATCCGATCCGGGGTGCCCATTGTGCCGAAGGTGATGCGCTTGCCGGTCATCCTGCCGATGCGTTCGGAGAGTCCGTGTGCGTAGGCGGGCGGGGCCACGATCCTCAAGACTGCGGCAGCCCGACTATCGGAGAGCACCGTGCCATTTCCGAGCAGGGAAAGGTCGTCGCCAATGAGCCGGGCATCGGTGCAGGTCAGCAGCCCGCCCCGCAGCAAGAAGACAGCGATGCCCCGGTCGAAGCGGAGGTCAGCCTGAGGCGGCAGGCTGGTGGAAAGCCCGCGTCCCTCAATCAGGAAGTCTCCCTGCCAGGAGGCGGGAAAGGCAACGAAGCCCCGGAAATGACCAAAGGCACGGAAGGCATCGACGGAGACAAGGCGTTGGTTCGGGAGGGTGACCTTGAAGGATTCCTTCGGCGGAAGGTTCAAGTCGATGGCGATCGGGAGGTTTCCTGCGAAGGCGAGCTTGGCGATCAATTGGAACGGAATGCCGCTGGCCTCGGCGGAAATGGGGCCGATCTCGAGGATGGGCGACTGCCAGTTGAGGGGGAGTTTCAAATCACGGATGACCTCATGCCCGAGACCCTTGATCGACTCCAAGGTTGCAAGCGAAGAGGCGGGAGCGCCCGCAGCCGGAAGGTCCGCATTGAAATGGTCCGCTTCGAGAAGGGTACGTGCCTGGCTTCCGGCAACGATGGCGAGCGAGCCATGTCTCACATGAATCCATGAGGTGGGCACGGAGACGGACGAGGACGCGGCAGGTGCGAGCGGCGTGTTCTGGATCGAAGGCTGCGGAGGAGGAAGCGCGACCGCACCGGGCGGAGCGGCCGCGATGGTGGGTGGGGGACCCTGGATGGGCGGAGCGGCCGCGATGGTCGGAGGGGGGGCTTGGTTAGGCGCGGTGGGTGAAGGACTTGCTGCGGCCACGACCGGAGGAGCTTGAACGATGGGCGGTGGGCCGGAAAGATGGGCGATCAGTTCGATCGGAATAACGGCTTTTGGCGCATCGAGCTGGATCGAATGAATCTCGATCCGCTTCTGCAACCAAGCCATCCACTTCGGCCAGATCTGGATCGAGGTGGCGGTGAAGAGCGGTTCATGGACACTTGACCGCAAGGCGGGAGGCTGTTGGATGACCAAGCCGTTGATCCGGATGCCATCCCACGGAGACCACGAGGCTCTTTCCACGCCGGCTTCGAAACCGGTTCGCTTGGAGATCTTCGCGGCGACCCAATGTCGGCCCGGAGGAAGGGCCAGCCAGAGGTTGCTCAAAAAGAAGAGAACGACGGGGAGGCAGCCTAACAGCAGCAACACCTTGATCCATCGACGACGGAACCACGAGTGGGATTTTCCCTGCTGGGCTCCTGCGGTCATGCCTTATTTCTTTTTCGCCGGTGCTGGCTTGGTGGGGGCTGGCTTGGTGGCCGGTTCCTTGGAGCCTGATGACGGCTCTGGTGCCGACTTGCCCAGGGCAAATCGGATCACGAGGCTCTTGTCGAGCAGGCGGGTTCCTTCACTTGAAATCTCCTGCACACGGTAAACCAACAGACCGAATTTCTTGTCGGCGTATTGGCCCACGGCGATGTTCTCTTTGATTTTGGCGAGGGTGTTTTCCTCCTCGAAACGCCATTCGTGTCCGGTCCATGCGCCCAGAATGCTGGAAGAATCGGCGTTGATGTCCTCAATTCGTTTCAAATCGCCATTCGGGGAGCGGAACACATCGTCCTTGGCCGAGTAACGCAGTGTCGAGATCGTAGCGGCCGTTCCCGTGCAGGTGAGTGACCACTGGTCGGCACCGGATTGCCGCAGAATGATGGCGACATCCTCCTTTGGCTTGAACTCACGCGCCGCCCAGAGCTTGAGATACTCATCGTACTCCTCCTTGGTGAGACCGAGGTTCTCATCGAAGGGCAGTGGCGCCCCAGGCTTGGCCTTGGCGGAAGTCTGCTTGAACCACTCCGGGTTCTTGCGGGCGGCCTCCTCGACCTTGACGACATATTTCTCGATCTCCGGCGGTGGCATCACGATGCCGATCTGGGCACGGACCGGTGTGTCCTTTTCAAGAAGGCCGGCAAACACGGCGGGGACTTCGGCAGCGGGAAGGTGGGCAACCATCGCGGCGGCCAGAGGAAGGAAAAGGCGTTTCATGCAGGCAAATCGTGGCTGAAGGTGCCTGTCACGCCCTTGAATGACAAGCGGCAACTGACCACAGGACGGTCGGAGAAGGATGGATCAGCATCCACTTCGGGGCCCGGCTAAAATTTTTGAATCCGATGGTGCCCGCAAGTCCTTGGTGACCATGTCCGGACAGGTGCTGGCAGTTCCTCTCAATTTTCGAGAACCTGACCATCCGCTCTCAAACGGGATTGGAGATCGACGTAGGGAAGGTCCTGAACGCTGATTCCCTTCTCGATGGAGAGCACGGCTGCGGTGGCGGCGCTTTGGGAGAGGATCATGAAGACCGGCTCCATGCGGATGCTGCCGTAGGCGATGTGGGAGCTGGAAAGACAGACCGGAACGAGGAGGTTGTCGGCCTGCCCTTTCTTCGGAACCAGCGAGCCATAGGAGATCTGATAGGGCTTCAGGCCCACGCCGATGTCACCCTCGTTCTGAACGTTGCCCTTTTCCGTGACGTAACGGCGGACGTTGTGGGAGTCCATGGTGTAACTGCCCATGCCGACCGACTCAGGGGTTGGCTTTTTCCTCGTCAGCTCGTTTTCGGTCATGACGAAACGGCCGACCATGCGCCGCGCCTCGCGGATGTAGAGTTGGCGTGACCAATGGCCGTTGTCGGCGAACTCATCCTTCGGCAATCCCCAGGCCTGCATCTTCGAGCGGACTTCCTGCGGCACGTGGGGATCGGTGGCCACAAACCAGAGCAGGCCCTTTTGATAGGTCTCGTGGGCCTTGATGATTTCCTGGCGTCTCACATGCGAGGCTTCCGGATAATCCCAGTTTCCCCCGATGAAGTCGAAGCTGAAAGGACCGTGGTTGTTGGTGTCGGTCTTGTGGTTGGGGAGGGGATCGAACTTGGAGAAGAAGCCTTTCCAGCCGCCCTCGAAGACGCGGGCGAGGAGTTCATAGTGCGCCGGATCGTAGCCCTCGGGTTTCTCAAAGGGCAGCCGGTTGGCGGGATCGTTGGTGAGGCACATGCGAAAGCAGTAGGCTTGGATCCGCTTGTCGCCTTCACCGCGGACGCCGGGAGGCTCGGCTTGCACGCCGGCGACAAGCCCGCTGTTGGGATCACCAGGGATGACGTAGGGGCTGATGGGGGATTTCACCGCGCCGAAGTGATGGGCATGATGGAGGACGCCGACCTGGTTGCCGTTGTGCGTTTCGCCATGGACGGAGTTCGCCTCGCGCCCGACGTGGTAGTCGACTCCGGCGGCGGCCATGAGGTCGCCCTCGTAGGTGGCGTCGAGGAACTTCTTTCCGGAGTAGGTCTTCCCGCTTTGCATCGTGATCGAAACGATCCGCGTGCCCTCCATCCTCACACCCTTCTGCCGATCAAGCCATTCATCGCGGACGACGGGGATCTTAAACTCCTTCACATATCCCTCGAAGACCTGCTCGGCGACGTGGGGTTCGAAGATCCACATCGTGCGGTTGGCTCCGTCCATGGCGGGCGTGCCTTGGCCGACATTGCCGTAGTCTTCCTTCTTCTGCTGGACCCAGGCTCCTGGCTGGTCGTAGTGCTGCCAGATGCGGTGATAAAAGTCCCGGGCGAGTCCGCCGATGACCGACTTGTCGCCGGTATCGGTGAAGCCAAGCCCGCCGCTGCTGAGTCCGCCGAGGTGCTTTTCCGGGCAGACGATGACGACGGATTTTCCCATCTTCGTGACCTGCACGGCGGCGATCACGGCGGCCGAGGTGCCGCCGTAGATCACGACATCGTGCTCCATCGCGGCCGCGTGGCCGAAAAGGCTGGTGAGCAGGAGGATGAGGGTTTTCATGCGGCTGAATACACGCTGAGTTGTGGCCTCATTGCAGCAAAGGTGTCGCGACGACGGCCCTTGACGTGACGAGTCGGTGGTCGCGACACTGCGGGCGTGCGAAGCATCTTGATCACAGGTGGAAATGGGGGGCTCGGGCGTGGGATCGGGCGGTATTTCCTGGAAAAGGATCCGGAGTGTCGCGTCTGGCTGGGCGTGCGTTCGAACCGTGAGGCGGCGGAGGCGCTGGCAGCGGAGTTCTCCGGGCGCTGTCGGCTGGTGGATCTGGATGTGACCGATGCGAAGGCCTGGGAGCTGGCGGTTTCCACGATTGTGGATGCCGATGGTCGGCTCGACGCGCTGGTCAACAATGCCGGACTGCATCGCGATCATCTGCTGGCGGCGATGCCTGCGGAGTCCTGGCATCAGGTGATTTCCTCGAATCTCGACTCGGTCTTCCATGGCTGCCGGGCGGTGGTCACACCGATGATGCGCCAGCGGTTCGGTCGGATCGTCAACATTGCCTCGCTTAGTGCGATCCTGCCGCCGATGGGCCAGACGAACTATGCGGCGGCGAAGGCCGGGGTGGTGGCCTTTTCCAGAACCATGGCCAAGGAGGTCGCCAGGGCAGGGATCACGGTGAACTGCCTCCTTCCGGGCTACATCGAGACCGAGGCCCTTTCCGGCATGGATGAGGAGGCGAGGAAGGTGGCCAGACAGGGCATCCCGATGCGGCGTTTCGGAAAGCCGGAGGAGGTGGCCTCGGCAGTGTTCTTTCTCGCTTGTCAGGATGCGGGGTATGTCACAGGTTCCGCCTTGAAGATCGACGGCGGAATCTTCTGACAAGAAACGAACGAACCAAATGTCCCAGGGTCCCGAGCTGCGTCTGAAAATCAAGGAGGTGATGGTGGAGGAGTTGATGCTCGATCAGGACGCGGAATCCATCGGGGACACGGTCCCGATCTTCGGAGCGGGCGGCTTGGGCCTTGATTCTGTGGACGCACTTCAACTGGTGGTGGCTCTGGACAAGCATTTTGGTCTGAAGATCGGCAACTCGGATGAGGCCAAGGGCGTTCTGGAGAGCGTGGACACCATCGCTCGTGAGATCGAGAAGCCTGCTTGATCCCGGTCCACATGTCTGATGACAAAGCATCTTCCGGCATGTGGAAAAAGGTCCTGGTTTTTCTGCTGAAGCTCGTGCTCACCGGCAGTTGCCTCGCCTGGGCGCTGTCGCAGGTGGATCTTCGTGATTCCGTTTTTTTCCGATCGGGGGCGGTGGATTACCGCTGGATGGTTGGTGGTGTGGTGATGGCCGGACTGACCGTGATGCTGACAGCGCTGCGCTGGAGGCTGTTCCTCCTCGCACAGGGAGTGGACCCCGGGATGCACCGCACGACCGAGCTGACGCTGATCGGCAATCTTTTCAACCTGCTCTCGATCGGTGGCATCGGCGGGGATGCCGCGCGGGTGCTGTTGTTGATCCGTGAGCATCCGCAGCGGAAACTGGCGGTCACGATGGCGGTAATGGTCGATCATCTGGCCGGGATGGTGTCGCTGGCCGGGATGTTCTTCATCGTTTCGGTGGCGAAGTTTGATGCGCTGGCGAACCAGAGCCACCTGGGCAAGGGCGTGATCCAGTTCGCGTGGGTTTATCTTTCCGGAGGGCTAGGTTTGGTGTTGCTATGTTTCCTGGCGGCCTGTCCCCCGGTCCACCGGCGGATTCATGCAAACGGGCGGGAGTGGAAATGGGAGCTGCTGAGGAGGGTGCCGGAGACCTACGATGTCTATCGTAGAAAGTGGCCGCTGGCGCTGGCCGGGGTGGGCGTTTCCTTTGTGATGCTGCTGGCCTACTTCCTGACCTTCTGGTGCGGGCTGCGCGCGGTCGGAGGCACGGCCTCGGCGGGCACGGTGCTTTCAGCCATGCCGGTGATCGACTCGGTCAGCTCGCTTCCCATCTCGGTGGGTGGCCTGGGAGTCCGTGAGAAGCTTTTCGAGATTCTGATGAGGGATCTAGCAGGAACACCGCCGGAGATTTCCGTGGCGGCTTCGCTGGCTGGATTTGCGTGCAGCACATTCTGGGCTTTGATCGGGGGACTCCTCTTTCTGAGGAAAAGGGACCGGGTCACGGTCGCGGAGTTGGAAGGCGTGGACCAGAGAACGGAGCAGGAAACATGAGCGGACACCAAGGAGATCCAGGGCTGGCGGTTTGCCTGGCCTCGTCATTTTGTGGTTATCATGCACATTCGGGCTTTCTCAATGGACTGGATCGCTTGGGCCTACGCCCAGGGAGAATTGCCGGGGCTTCGGCAGGAGCCCTGAGCGGCGGCTTGTGGGCGGCTGGAATCCGTGGCGAGCAGTTGGAATCGCTCATTTTATCCCATCGATTCAAACGATCGTTCCTCGATCTCTTTTCGCTTTTTCGGATTCATCTGCTGTTCCTGAACTTGGGGCCGAGCGGGGTTCTCTCGGGTTCCCGCCTTCGGAAATTTCTGATCCGCCTGATCGGGAATCGACGCATCGAGGAGCTTCGGGATCCGACGCTGGAACTGGCGGTTTCCAATCTCAGCCAGAACTGCATGCAGCTGAAAAAGGAGGGTTCACTGGTGGATTTCATGGTTGCCAGCCTGGCGGTGCCGCTGCTTTTCACGGTCCAGACGGTGGAAGGGGAGGACTATGTGGACGGAGGAGTGGCCAACGAGACCCCGTTTGAGCATTGGCTCGACGATCCCTCGATTCACACGATCCTCGTTCACTACATCCGACATCATACCAGCCGCCGGCTGATCCCTTGGTGGAATGCCACCAGTGTCGCGGCGACCGCCCATTCGGTGGCAGCGGCGGAACTTTTCGAGAAGCGGAAATCGCTGGCGGCCTTGTCCGGCAAGAAGGTCGTGTTCCTGGAAACGCGGACGGTTCACCCTGGCATCTTCCAGTGGAGGACCGCACGGAGCCTCATCGATGCAGGTGCGCTCACGGCGGCCAGCCTCAGCTCGGATCCGGGGCTTTCCAGCTTGCGGGCAACCCGCTGAAGTCACAGGGTCTGGTCTCTCATGAGCGAGGAAGTTGATGGCATCAAGGTGATTGGCTGGTTGCGGAGCGAGGAGATCCTGATGCTGGAAGAGGGGTTCTCGGTCCAGGATGATCTCTTCCTGGCCGGACTCGACTCCATGGCGGTGATGCAGCTCGTGGTCGCAGCTGAGGAACGCTTCGGGGCGCAATTGCAGGCAGTCGATCTAACAAAGGACAATCTCGGCACGGCGGAATCGCTCGCAGCCCTGATCGACGAACGCCGCGCATGATCCGGGACGTCGATGTGGCCGTGATCGGCGGAGGCAGTGCGGGCTTGGCTGCGGCCGTCATGGCGGCGCGTCAAGGCGCGCGGGTGATGCTTCTCGAGCGTCAGGGCTTTCTCGGCGGCATGGGAACCGCCTCGCTGGTGCACACCTTCTGCGGGCTCTATCTCCTGAAAAGCGGACCTGGTGCCGAGCTGGCGAACCTCGGCTTTCCCAGCGAAATGGCGGAGCGGATGATCGCTACCACGGGGCTGGGGCCGATCAGGATGGGCCGGCTCGACGTGTTGCCCCAGCACCCGGCGGATTTTGTCCGGATCGCCGACGAGTTGGTGAAGGCCGAGTCTTCCCTCGTGGTCCAATGGCACACCGAAGTCATTGGAGTTCGGAAGAATGAAGGGCGATGGGAGATCGACTGGTCTTGCCGTGGTTCGTTGGGAAAAACACTCAGCACGGTGATCATCGATGCCTCAGGGGATGCGGTGACGGCTCCGTGGATCGGAGCGGCGCATGAGGTCGCCCCAAGACTCCAGCGTCCAGCTTATGTCTTCGGAATCCAGGGAGTAAGATCTTTCCCTGACGAGCGTCGGCTTCAGTTGGCAGGAATGCTGGTCGAGGGAATCCGCTCGGGCATTCTTTCCAAGGCGGCTCTCGGGCTTTCCTTCCGCCCCTCCGGTCGTCCCGGTGAGCTGTTCGGCACGCTCGATCTTGCGGGTGAGGAAAGTGGTTCGATCTATGATCCGCTCGATCCCGTAGGGCTCAGTGCCCTGGAAGCCGAGGGACGTCGCGTGGCCTCTGGAGTGGTGGCCTGCCTGCGGGAAATGGATCCGGAATGGAGGGCGGCGTTCATTTCCCAATGGCCCGCGCGTGCTGGCATCCGCGAGAGCCGTCGCTGGGTGGGACGGGCGTGTTTGACCGGAGCACAGATCGAGGCAGGAACGCGGTTCGCGGACGAGATCGGGCTGGCGACCTGGCCGATGGAGCTTCGTGAAAACACCCGCGGCCCGAAATGGCGGTTTCCGGTGGAGGATCGGCCGACCGGGATTCCATTCGATTGTCTGAGGATTCCCGATCACGACAATTTCTTCGTCGCTGGCCGCTGCATTTCCGTGGACCACGAGGCCCAGGCCTCGATCCGGGTCATGGGCACTTGTTTCGCCACTGGACAGGCTGCCGGGGTGGCTGCTGCGATCAAGGCGGGTGGGGGAGATCCGACCCCTTCATTGGCGCGACGGATTCCTGGACATGGAAACTTCCCGGAACCCTCTGAGATCGGCATTGCCTGAGAACCCGAGACAAGCCACGTTCCAACCATGTCGTGCCCGCCGTGGTTCAAAAAGCGCCTTTGGCGGCGGGTGTTCACGAAGACGGGCAAGGTTGCTGTAAATGGATGTCTTTCCCATGAATAAAGTCCGCCCGGATCCGTCGAATCCTCTGACGGGGCCATCCGAGCCCGTCGAGTCCCGCGCCAAAGGGGAGCCGGATGACGATGCACAGCTCGTCAAACAGGCCCAGAAAGGCGACCTTCGGGCCTACGACGAACTCGTGATCCGGCACCGGGGAAGAATTTTTGCCATGGTCCGCAACATGATCCACCACGAAGCCGACGCCTGGGACCTTTCCCAGGACGTCTTCGTGAAGGCGTGGCAGGCGTTGCCGCGCTTCGAGGCAAAGGCCCGCTTCTCGACCTGGTTGTTCCGGATCGCCCACAACGTCGTCTATGACTGGACCCGCAAGCGGAAGATCGACAGCGCGGGTGAGTTCAACGACGAGATCTTCGACCGTGATCAGATCGACCCGCTGGCTTCGACCGCCCCTTCGGGCGCGGAATCTCCCGACACATCGATGGAGCACGGCGAGCTGCGGATGAAGATCCAAGCCGCGCTTTTCAAGCTTTCCGCTGAACATCGTGAGTCAGTGATCTTGAAAGATGTTCAGGGTCTGTCGTATAAGGAAATCGCCGACGCCATGGGGTGCACGATCGGCACGGTCATGAGCCGTCTGTTTTACGCCCGTCAGAAACTCCAAGCCCTACTCAAGGATGAATACGAAACCCGATGACGAAACGCTGGCCCTGTGGCTGGACGATGAATTGGAAGGGGATGCCTTCGCGTCCGTGGAAGCATGGGCGGCTGCGCAGCCGGATCAGCTCGCGGCCCGGCAGGCGGTCCGTGACTGGCGGCAGATGATTTCTTCGGCACTCCCACACGTGGAGGAGCCCCCTTATCCGGAGTTCTTCAACAGCCGGATTTCAGCGGCCATTTCCGAATTGGAAAAGGTTCCGGTGAAGGCGGTCGAGTCGAGGGCTTCCTGGTGGCGGTCGAACTGGTTCATGCCGGCCGCCGCCGCTGCAGGCATGACGCTGGCGTTCTGGATGGGCACCCGGACGAGCATGACGGTTGCGCCTGCTTCAGTCATAGAGGTCAGCAGCTCATCACCCGTGGTGTACACCCCGGAGACCGGGGTGAGGGCGGATTATTTCGCCAGCCGGACTGCGGATGCGACGGTGATCGTGCTCGATGGAGTTCCCGCGTTTTCGGACGCCCTGGACTTCCGCGAGACGGCAGCCATCCCTTCCGACAGTGAAGTGGAGTCAACCGCCGCCAAGCAGGAGAAGCCCGTTTTGGAAGTCACCCAATGAGATTTCTCGCCGGATGCGCCCTTGGACTGCTTCTGGTGTTGCAGGTCAGAGGACAGGACTCGGACCCCGGCAAGGAGGTCGTGGGTTCCATCGTCGTTCGGGTGATTCACGCGACCGATGGGGACGTCGCCACCGCGGGTGACAAAGCCAAGCCGGTCTCCAAGGCAATCACCGAACGACTCCAAAGCGAGGCCCGGCTGAAGTTTGCCCACTACCGGGAAATCGGGGTGGACACCAAGCCCCTCTACCGCAGCTATGAGAACTGGGCGCAGCCGCTGGGGGCCTCGGACGAGGTTCTGGTGCGCTTCGAAGCCCAGAGCCGTCCTTCCAAGTCCTCCGCGAGGCTCGGTCTGGAGTTCTGGCTCAGCCGCAAGAAGATCCTCAAGACCGATGCCGAGCTTTCCTCCGAGCGTCCGCTTTATGTGCTGGGCCCGGCTTGGCGTGGCGGACGGCTGATCATTTCCGTTTCCCTTGCCTCCGCCAGCAAACCACGCTCTTAGTTTCCCATGAAAACCACGCTCTTTCTCTGGTCGATTCTCACAGCCGCGCTTTCCGCCGCCGGGCTCGACTTCCAGGAGTCCACCAAAGCGATCAATGCCCCGGCTGATGCCACCGAAATCGTCGCCGATTTTCCCTTCACCAACAAGACGGGCAAGGCGGTCGAGATCAAGCGTTACGATGCCGGATGCGCCTGCATGGCGGTCGGAGTGGCTGGCGGCAAGCTGGTCTATCAGCCGGGCGAGGCCGGGGTGATCCGGGCGAAGTTCGACATGAGCAACTACTCGGGGGATGTCGAGAAGTCGATCGCCATTTGGCTGGATGCGGATCCCGAGAGCACCCCTTCGGTCACCCTGCTGGTCAAGGCCCACATTCCGGAAGTCATCAAGATTGAACCCAAGACCGTGAAATGGGATGTCGGCGCGCCTCCAAGCCCTCAGACCATCAAGATTACCGTCGAGGGCGAGGAGAAGGTCAACATCCGGTCCGTTTCAAACTCGAACGACAATTTCACCGTGGAGCTCAAGACCCTTAAGGAAGGCCTGAGCTATGAACTGGTGGTCGCTCCAAAGGACAGCTCGGTTTCCGGGCTCGGCGTTTTCAGGATTGATACGGATTGCAAGATCGAGCGCCACAAGGTCAAGCAGGCCTTCGCCAGCATCCGTCGCGCCCTGCCTTCGGAAGCGGCCAAGACCCAGCCATGAGACTGATCGGGCAACTGGCGGTCCTGACCGGGATCTCCCTGACCGCTTCTGCGATCCATTTCCGCATCTCCGGTCCACCGGAACGCCGTGTCTCCTGCGATCCGTCCAACTTGAAGGCCCATGAAATCTGCCTCGACCAGGTCGTGGCAAGATGGAAGGGCAAGGTCCTTTGGGTGGATGCGAGAACCCGCAAGGAATGGCAGGCGGATGGCGTGCCGGGATCGATCCTTTGGAGCCTCGATCCTGCTGAGGACGCGTTCAAGTTCGAGGAAGATGCCATGAATCATCTCATGGAGGGGCCGCCCGCCGTCATTGTTTATTGTGGCGAAGGCAACTGCGGACTGAGTCACCAGGTCGTTCAGAAGATCCTCAAGTTCGATCTGACGAAGGACGTGTACGCGCTGCACGGAGGAGTGGGGGCACTTCGGGCCGCGCGGATGCTCAAGGGCTCCAATTGAGGTCTTTGGTCGTGCTCGCCTCAGTGAAGGTTCGGGCTGGATCGTTGCCTGTTGTTCCAGTTCAGGATGGGGGAGTAGTCCTTCGGTCCAACCTAACCCGCATTTCTGACACTGCGAACGTGATCATCCAACGAGATGTAGCGCATTTCATTCGGTCTTATCTTGAATCTTTGAGGAGGAGATTCAGGTAATGTAATCCTATTGTTTTAAGTGAAAGTTGTCAAATTGTGATCGTTCAAGATAGAGTAATTGTGCATTTGTTCCGGTAAGGGAGCTTTTCGCGCTTCGCGGGAAAGGATTCATAAACTGATTCTGTGTGAACTTCACACGAGCGGCAATTTGCGATTTCCTTCCCCTTCGAGCCCTTCAGGCATGCTTTGAGCTTTCAGAACCAAACGATTCCTCGCACACTTCTTCCTATGGCTACTCTAGCAACCACCGTTGACGGCTTGAATTTCCTGAACCCCTTCGTGATCGGGTCTGGACCTCCAGGCACCAATGTGAAGGTCATCAAGCGCGCCTTCAAGGAGGGCTGGGGCGGCGTGATCGCGAAGACGGTGAGCCTCGATCCTTCCAAGGTCGTCAACGTTGGTCCGCGCTATGCCAAACTCATGTCCGCCGACAACAAGGAGGTGATCGGGTGGGAAAACATCGAGCTGATCAGTGATCGCTCGTTCGATACCTGGCTCGATGAGTTCAAGGCTGCGAAGGACGAACATCCCGAAGGCATCCTGATCGCCTCAATCATGGAGGAGTTCAACAAGGACGCCTGGTGCGAGATCACCGAGCGATGTCAGGACGCGGGCGTCGATGCCTTCGAACTGAATTTTTCCTGCCCCCACGGCCTGCCAGAGCGGAAGATGGGCGCGGCGATGGGCCAGAATCCGGCGATCCTTGAGGAGGTTTGTCAGTGGGTCATGGGTGTCGCGAAGATTCCGGTGTGGGCAAAGATGACGCCGAACGTCACGCACATCGAGGAGCCGACCGCTGCCGCTTTCCGGGCTGGGTGCCAGGGGGTCAGTGCGATCAACACGATCCGCAGCGTGATGGGCGTGAATCTGGAAACACTGCGTCCGGAGCCGACCGTCGAAGGCTACTCCACTCCCGGCGGTTACTCGTCGAAGGCGGTCAAGCCGATCGCCCTTCGCATGGTGATGGAGATCGCCACGCTGATTCGGAAGGAGTTTCCCGGTCGCACGCTTTCGGGCATCGGCGGTGTGGAAACCGGAGCCGACGCAGCGCAGTTCATCCTTCTTGGGGCGGATACCATTCAGGTCTGCACCGGAGTCATGAAGTTCGGCTACGGCATGGTGAAGGATCTTTGCGAAGGGCTGCTGTCGTTCATGGAGAGCAAGGGCTTCGAGACGCTCGACGACTTCAAGGGCCACAGTCTCCAGTATTTCACCACCCACGCCGAACTCGTCCGCATGCAGCTGGCCCGCAAGGCCGAGGAAGCGGCGGCCAAGGAGCGGGCCGGCATGGTCAAGAGCGATGCCGAGTGGGATGGCGATGATTTCGTGAAGCAGTCGAACGCGCTCTCCCGTCAGGCTCCGTCGTAGGACTTTGCGGGTTTCCAAGCGCCAAGGCCTTCACTGCGGGACTGGCGCTTGGGAATCGTCGCCACGGTTCATTTCAAGTAGCCATCGACGCCTTCCGCCGCTGGATCCCAGTAGGAAACCTTGCTGACTTTGCCGTCATCAAGTTTCAGGACGGTGACCTTGGCTGGCTGCTGAGGATAAGGCGTGAGGAGGTTGGCATCGTCGCCGAGGATGATGCGGTGGGCGTAACCCTTCATCTTCGGGATCGCGAACATGCGGCCGATCCCCGGCATGCCGAAAATGTTGGCCACATAAACCGCTTTCTTGTCGGGCAGGTAGTTCACGCCGAGGCCGGTGAGCGAGGCGTTGGCCTTCTTGCCAGTCTCCATGTCGAAGCTGACCAGCAGGTAGCGGGTCGATTTGGCATCGAGGGTGAAAGCCGCACCGTGCTGGTCGTTGGCGGAGAACGGGCTGACCTTCGAGCCGACGGCATAGGGCTCTGCGAAGGCAATCGAGGAGCAGAACACGGCGGCGAGGGCGAGCAAACGGAAGGCGGATTGGAATGGCTTCATGATCGGATGGTTGGAAGATTGATTGATTCTGACCGAACCGTTACGAATCTATCCAGCAAAAGCTGCTCCGCCAGCGCTAAACTCATCCGATATGAAAACAACGATTTTCCTAGGTCTCTCCCTCCTGGCTCTCTTTGCCTCATTTTCCGCCCAGGCGGCGGATCTCGCAGTCGATTCCCGGAATAGCTGGGTCAAGGTCGACGCCAGCGCCACCGGCCACAGCTTCAGCGGCTCGCTGTCGAAGTTCGATGCCAAGGTCAGCGGCGATCCTGCCTCGCTGGTGCCGGCTTCCGCGACGTTGCAGTGGGACTTTTCCGACCTCAAGACGAACGATGCCAAGCGCGACGCCGAGATGCTGAAGTGGCTGGAGTATGCGAAGAACCAGAAGGGTTCCTTTGAAATGACCAAGACCTGGACCGACTCGGCCGGCAAGGTCTGGGCCCAGGGCAACCTGAAGTTCCACGGAATGTCGAAGGCGGTGGCCTTCCCACTGACCACCTCGAAGTCCGGTGACCGGGTGAAGATTGATGGCGCGGTCTGGATCGACTATCAGGATTTCAGCCTGCCCATCATCCGCAACATGGCGGTCATGACCGTCGATCCGAAGCTCAAGATTTCCTTCCACCTCGAAGGCGACGCCAAGTGATCCGCTGAATTCGAATTTCCGGATCATGACTCCTGAACATTGGTGGCACCACCGCTTTGCCTGCGGCCTGGCGGTGATGAAGATGGCCTTTCGCGGCGGCATGGGCCGTCTCGATCGGGTGGAACCCCGCCTCGCAGCAGCACTCGGGGACGTTCTGGCGCGTCCTGGTTCGCTGGTCCGCTCGACGATGGCCTATCACATTGGAAACGAAATGGGCCTCCCTGAGGACCGTTCCCGCTCGATCGGCTGCGGCATCGAATACCTGCACACGGCTTCTTTGATTTTCGATGACATGCCGTCGATGGACGATGCTCGCACGCGCCGTGGCTCTCCCTGCATCCACGTGGCTCATGGAGAAGGAGTGGCCACCTTGGCTGCCTTGGCCTTGATCAATCGCGGCTACGGATTGCTTTGGCAGGGGATCGGCAATGTCCGGCCTGCCCGGCGGAAGATGGCTGGAGACCTCGTGGAATCCTGCCTCGGACTCGCCGGATTGGTCGGTGGACAAGCCCATGACCTGCGTGGCTGGCGTGAGGGCCAGGATGTCAGCGAAGTCATCCACGTGGCGGCGATGAAGACCGCAACCCTGCTCAGGTTGCCGGTCGTTCTGCCTGCGCTGATCGGCTGTGGGACGGACCGCGAAGTGCGTTTGCTGGACCGTCTGGCGCTGCTGCGCGGACTGGCCTACCAGGCGGCGGATGATCTCAAGGATGTGCTTTGCCTGCAAAATGAAAGCGGCAAGACCAGCGGTCGCGATGATGCCATGGGGCGGCCAAACCTCGCTCTGGCGGAAGGAGTAACGGCGGCGTCGCAGCGTTTCCAACGCTTGCAGGACATCGGCGACCGGGTTCAGAGCCGGCTTCCTGGTCCGCCCGAACGCTGGTGGATGCTTCCGTTCATGAGGGTCGCGTCCCCGTGGCCCGGCATTGAGGAAGACACCGTCGCCGTCTAAGGTGGATCTTGTCTTGAGTCTTGAATCTTGAAATCTTGAATCTCCCCCGTGTCCCTCTGGCGATTGATCTTTACCAACCTGCGCCGCCACCGCGTGCGCACGGCCATCGGCGCGACCGGAATCGCCCTCGGCGTGGCAACGATGCTTAGCGTGGTGGGCGTGCTTTCCGGCGCGGTCCGGATGTTCGAGCGCATTCT
>JAIYDT010000605.1 GCA_027487355.1 Verrucomicrobiaceae bacterium | reverse complement strand
GGCGGAGGAAAAGCGGCCGAACCTGCTGATCATTCGGGTCCACACGAGGACTCTGGAAAGCGCGGTCTTTCAAGACTTCACACCACAGGCCGCGAGTCTCGAGGGCTGCCAGGTTCTTGGCAACTGGGCCGATGAGAGGGCCTCCCAGCTTTCCGGCTGTGATCGATTTCGTGCCACCGGCGGCCGGGAATTCATTCGGCCCGAGGTTCCTTTGCTGTCGGAGGCCTTCAAGTCGGCCGGATACCGCACCGCCTTTCTAGGGGAATGGGAGCTCGGAGACAGTCTGCCATTCCGTCCCGAGGATCGCGGTTTCATGGAGGTTCTGGTCAGCGCCGGGCGCTCGACCTCGGACCGATGGGGAAATCGCGAGCAGGACCCATGGCTGCGGGATCGGTCGGGTTGTACACATTTCAATGGAAGTTTGGCCGAGGTGCTGGCAGCGGAGTCCGTCAAGTGGCTGGCCGCGAGAGTCGGGGACCCCGAGCCGTTCTATCTGCAACTCGATCTTCCTCGATCCGCTGCTGGGGCTGTCGGCCGGGTTCTTCCGGAACTGAAGCGTCTCAATCTTGAGTCAGGAACGGTCACGATGCTGATGGTGGAAGCTCATCCAGACGTCCATTCGGATCTGATCGCGCGTCAGGAAGTCTTCATCCGCTGGCCGGGACGCATCCCGGCAGGGAAGTCCATCGAGGGCCAAACGGCTGCCTGTGATCTTTTCCCGACGCTCGCCAGCCTCTGCCGAGTGCCGATGTTTCGGGATTGGAAGGGTGATGGAATCGATCTTTCCAAATGGTTGTTGGGTGATTCCTCGCCGCTGCCGGAGCGCACGTTTTTCCAGTGGGGGGGCTTTCCCCGTTCCGAGTCGCCGGACCGTTACAAGTCGAAGGATTTCGCGGTGCTCTCGCCGCAATGGAGGCTCGATGGCTTGGAGCTGATCAATCTCCAGACCAGGCAACGCGGGGAGTTCGAGGGCCACGAACAGATTGTTTCGGATCTGCTGTCCCGGCATGGATCATGGTGGCAGTCGATCCGACCGGCTCTTGTCGATCCGGCACGTTTGATCGTTGGCGATGATCGTCAGAAAGTCGTTCCTCTCACTTGGGGCGATTGGTGGCCCAGCCGTGAGTCCACAGACGCAAAAGGTCAGGAGACCTACCCGAATCAGGTCGCGCTTTCCAAGCTGCTGGAAACCCTCGCCGATCCGGAAAAGTCGAAGTCCCTCCCCAGCATCTCCGGCCACTGGAAACTCCACGCCAACCAAAGCGGCCACTACCGCGTCACACTGCGCAAGATTCCAGCTGAGGCCAGCGAGGAGGAGCGCACCCGACTTGGTCAGTTTCAAGCGGGAGTCATCCACGTCCGTGCCGGAAAGTTCGAGATCAAGACCCCGCTGCTCAAGGGGGCCACCTCGGTTTCCCTCGGCGTGGATCTCAATGAGGGCCCGATCGAGCTGGAAGCCTGGACCGAGGGACAGACCGGCGAGGGCAAGATTCTCGGGGCGTTTTTTGCCAGCGTCGAACGGGTCGGTGAACGGAAAATGCCCGACCCGGAGTGGAAAGTTCGGCCCAAGTAGAAAATAGACAGAAACATTCAGGCGGTGGCGGGTTTCCATGTCTGTAAGCCTCCCATCATGAAAAATCCCTGGATCCTCCCTGCAGCCGCCCTCCTCATCGGAGGCGCGGGTGGTTTCGTTGCCGGTAAGAACGGCACACCTGCCGCGGCAACGCCTTCTGAAACTGCTTCATCCACCTCGCGTTCCAGTCGGGCCTCCGCAGGCACGTCGGGCGGGGAAAGCGGTCGCGGCGGCAATCGTGCCAAGTCGATCGAGGACATCCGCACCAAGCCCGGCCAGCTCGGTCGCATCCAGGCGCTGCTCGATTTCTATCAGAATCTCGACCCCACCCAACTCGAGGCGGAAGCCGCCAAGCTCGAAAATCTGCCGATCAACGAGCGCATCATGGCCTCCATCCTCCTCTTCGGCCGCTGGGCGGAAACCGATCCTCTCGCCGCCATGGCCTACTCCGACAAGATGGGCATGGCCGGCATGTTCGCCAAGCCGACCATCCTTCAAGGCTGGGCCAGCACCGATCCCGAGAACGCCGCCAAGTATTTCGCCGAGCATCCGCGTGAATTCGCGATGATGGGCATGGGCCCGATGGGCGGCGGTCGCAATGGCGGTGGTGGCGGAGCCTCCCTGATTGCGGCGGAATGGGCGAAGTCCAGTCCGGAAGCCGCGCTCGCCTGGGCTCAGACGCTCAAGGGAAATGACAAGGACCAGGCCATGAATTCCGTCGTCCGCGAGCTCGCGATGACCAATCCCCAGAAGGCCGTCCAGCTCGCGACCACGATGGAGGGAGACGCCAAGACCAACGCCTACGAATCGATCGCCTCGCAGTGGGGAGCCAAGAATTTCACCGAGGCTGAGGCCTGGATCAAGACTCTCCCGGCCGACCAACAGGATGCCGCCATGGCCTCCGCGATCCGCAGCCTGGCCAACCAGGACCCGCAGACCGCCTCGACCAAGATTGCGGCAATGACCGATGGCGACTCCAAGAATCGTGCCATCGGCGAAGTCGTCGATTCCTGGTCGCGTGAGAATCCCGCCAAGGCAGCCGCCTGGCTGGCCACCCAGAACGCAGAAGCTTCCGGACGTGCCATGCGCGAACTGATGGGCAACTGGGCCCGCCAGGATGATGCCGGTGCGCTTTCCTACCTCACTTCCCAACCGGCAGGTGAAGCCCGTGACCAGGCCACCCAGGCCTATGTCTGGAGCAACCGCTCGTCTGATCCCAAATCCGTGATCAGCCTCGCGGAAACCATCACCGACGAGGGTGACCGCCAGCGTGCTGTCGGCGTGGCTGCCATGCAGTGGATGCAGACCGATCCGGAAGCGGCGAAGTCCTACATCCAGTCGTCCACCACCATTAGCGATGAAGCCAAGCAGCGCCTTCAGGAAGGTGGCGGCCGCGGTGGATTCGGCGGTCGTGGAGGATTTGGCGGCGGTGGCCGTCGCGGCGGAAACTGAGTTTTCCGGCCTTCATTTCTTTTCAAATCACCAGGGGCTCATGCGTCGGCATGGGCCCCTTTTCATGTCCAGGAGAGGATTCGTGAAATCCCCTGTTCTTGAGGCTTGGAAAAGGAATCAACCCGGACCACAACCCCTCCATGTTCAGCAGCAGCAAACTTACAGGCGAGCAAAAGGAGGCCCTGGTCCGCTGGGCCGCCGAAGGGGCGACCATGTCGGACCTCCAGCGCCGCTTGAAGGAGGATTTCGACCTCACGGTCACCTACATGGATACCCGGTTCATCGTGCTCGATCTCAAGCTGGAGCTTCTCGAGGAAGCGAAGGAGCCAGAGAAGAAGATCGAGGAGCCGGTCGCCGCCCCGGTGCCCACGGGCAAGGTGGTGGTGGAAATGGATCATCTCGCTCTGCCAGGTGCCCTGATCAGTGGTCGCGTCACCTTCAGTGATGGCCAGACCGGTGTGTGGATGCTCGATCAAACCGGCCGACCAGGCCTCGATCCCGATACGCCGGGTTATCGACCGACTCCGGAGGACATCGCCGAGTTTCAGATCCAGCT
>JAIYDT010000545.1 GCA_027487355.1 Verrucomicrobiaceae bacterium | reverse complement strand
GTCATCATGGCACCTTCACGCCTCCCTCCTGGGCATTCCACTGCACCTTCCGCCGCAGCAGCCACTGCACGCCGATGAGGTCATAAATCCCGCGCAGGGCACGGTCCCAGTTCGTGTACTTCGAGGCTCCGGCCATCCGTCCGCGATGGTTCACTGGGATCTCACCGATCTTCAAGCCAGCCTGGAGGAAAATCGCGGGAAGATAGCGGTGCATCCCGTTGAAGGGTACCAGATGATCCACGGCCTCGCGGCGGAAGACCTTCACCGAGCAGCCGGTGTCGCGCACGCCGTCCTGCAGAAAGCGGCGGCGGATGGCATTGGCAAAGCGCGAAGCATAGCGGCGGCTGGCCGTATCCACCCGGTTCGCCCGGTAGCCGCAAATCACGTCCGCCCCGCCTGAAAGCAGCGCCTCCACCAGTTTCGGGAAATCCGCAGGGTCATTCTGGCCATCCCCATCCATCAGCGCACAGATCGGTCGGGTCGCCGCCCGCAGGCCGGCATACATCGCTGCGGATTGACCCCGGTTCTTCGCAAAGTGCAGGGCCCGCACCCCTGAGGCCCGGTCCAAAACCGCGGCGGTGCCATCACTGCTGCCGTCGTTCACCGCGATGATCTCCGCCTTCGGATTGGTCTGCCTCACCTCCTCCAGCACCGCCGCAGCGGTCTCCTCCTCGTTGTAGAACGGCACTATGATCGACACCTGCTCACTCGGCATGCGCGGGACTGTTTCAGAAGATTTCCAAGCAGGCCAGAACTCTCTTCAAGCCCGGTCCCTACTGCCGCAGCGCCCACTCCGCATAGCGCTCCAGGCCCTCCTGCAACGGAGTGTGGGGCTCCCAGCCCAGCAGACGCCTGGCCTTTTCGACATCCGCAAAGGTGCGCGGCACGTCGCCCTGCTGCTCGGGTTTCTGGACGATGATGGCCTTCCGCCCCGCGACCCGCTCCAGCGACTCGATCAACTCCGCCAGGCTCGTTGTTCGTGAGCCTCCGAGATTGAAAATCTCAAACTGGCTCGCGGAGTAATCCGCCGCCGCCCTCACCCCGGAGACAATGTCCTCGATGTAGGTGTAGTCCCGCCGCGTGCCGCCATCTCCGTAGCGCTCGATCGGCAGGCCATTGCGGATCGCGGCGAAAAACTTCGCGATCGCCAGATCCGGACGCTGTCTCGGGCCATAGACCGTGAAAAAGCGCAGGCAGGCCACCCGCATCTCAAAAAGGTAGGAGTAGTTTGAACAGATCTGCTCGCAGGCCAGCTTTGTGGCCGCATACGGCGAGATCGTCCGGGGAATGGCATCCTCCTCCGCAAAGGGTACCTTCTCGTTGATCCCATAAACCGACGACGAGGAGGCAAAGACAAAGCGTTTCACCCCATTGTGCCGGCAGCTGTCCAACAGGTTGAAGGTGCCGTCAATGTTGGTGGTCACATAGGACTTCGGATCCAGGATCGACGGGCGCACCCCGGCCCGCGCGGCGAGGTGGATCACGCAGTCAAAGTTTCCCCGCGCGAAAAGACGCTCCACCAGGGCCGGATCGCGGATGTCTCCGCGCACCAGATCGATGTCGGAGAGAAAGCCCGCCACATTCCGCTGCTTGATGGCCGGATTGTAGTAGTCGTTGAAATCATCAATCACCGTCACCCGCGCGCCATCCGCCAGCAGGGACTCCACCACATGCGATCCAATGAATCCCGCGCCGCCAGTGACCAAGTAATGTAGAGAATCCATGTCGCTGGGCCAGTAGCTATGGCATCGTTTGCAGCCGAGAAAGCATTTTTCCAGCAATCCGCCGGGGCCATCATGCCTTCGCTGACGACCTTTTCCTCGCCCACCCCTGCCGTCCGGGAATTCTGCCCTTGGCCGCCGCCCGGAGTCGGTTCACACTCCCGGCATGTCCTCTCCGGATGCCCTCAAAGCCGCGGTTCGTGATGTGGTCGATTTCCCGAAGCCGGGGATCGTCTTCAAGGACATCACGCCGATCCTCGCCAATGGCCCGCTGTTCCGAGAAACGATCACCCGCTTCTGCGACCTCGCCGAGGGCCAGAACGTGAGCAAGATCGTCGGCATCGACGCCCGTGGCTTCATCTTCGCCGCCGCCGTGGCCGACCGTCTGGGGCTCGGCTTCGTGCCGGTCCGGAAAAAGGGCAAGCTGCCCTGGAAAACCCGCTCGCAGGCCTATGCGCTCGAATACGGCGAATCGATCGTCGAACTCCACGAGGACGCCGTCGCACCCGGCGAGCGCGTGATGCTCGTCGATGATCTGCTCGCCACCGGCGGCACTGCCCGCGCCGCGCTCGACCTCCTCAGCGGACTCGGCGCGGAGATCGTTTCCGTCGCCTTCCTGATCGAACTCGGCTTCCTCAACGGTCGCGAGCACCTCGCCCCGCACACCGTGCACTCCGTTCTCCACTACGCCTGAAACCCAACCGCTTTCCCACCATGTCCTGGACCCGCTACTGCCAATCTGTCATCCGCTATCCGAAACTCGGCTTCTCCATCGACTTCTCGCTGATGGACATCGAGGACGAGTTCTTCGCCACGATGCAGCCGAAGATCGACAAGGCCTTCGCCGGCATCGCCGAGCTCGAAAGCGGCGCGATCGTGAACCCGGATGAGCAGCGGATGGTCGGCCACTACTGGCTGCGCAACGCCGCCCTCGCCCCGAACGACGAGATCCGCAAGCAGATCACCGAGCCGCTCCAGGCCCTGAAGGATTTCGCGGAAAAGGTCCACACCGGTCAGGTCACGCCACCGTCCGGCGGACAGTTCGAGCAACTCCTGCTCATCGGCATCGGCGGCTCCGCCCTCGGCCCGCAGCTGGTGAACGATGCCCTCGGCGCGAACGCGAAACTGCCGATTTATTTCTTCGACAACACCGACCCGACCGGCATGGACCGGGTGCTCGCGACGCTGAAGGGCAAGGGCCTCGCCAAGACCCTGGTGATGGTCATTTCCAAATCCGGTGGCACCGCCGAAACCCGCAACGGCATGCTCGAGGCCAAGGCCGCCTACGAGGCTGCCGGTCTGAATTTCGGCCAGCACACGATCGCCATCACCGGCGAGGGCTCGAAGCTCGATGCCTACTCGACTGCTCAAGGTTTCATTGCGAAGTTCCCGATGGAAGACTGGGTCGGTGGACGCACCTCGGTCATGTCCACTGTTGGACTCGTGCCCGCCGCACTTCAGGGGATCGACATTGATGCCTTCCTCGCCGGAGCCGCCGCGATGGATGCGGAAACCCGCAAGACCGACCTGAAGACGAACGCCGCCATGCAACTCGCACTTGCCTGGTATCACGTTGGAAACGGTCGTGGCGAAAAGGACATGGTCGTGCTGCCCTACAAGGATTCACTCGTGTTGTTCTCGAAGTATCTTCAGCAGCTCCTCATGGAGTCGCTCGGCAAGGCCCTCGACCTCGACGGCAACACAGTCAACCAGGGCATCGCCGTTTATGGCAACAAGGGTTCCACCGACCAGCATGCCTACGTCCAGCAGCTCCGCGACGGCGTGAACAATTTCTTCGCGGTCTTTGTCGAGGTCCGCAAGGGTCGCGATGGCAAGAGCATCGAGGTCGAGCCCGGCACCACCACCGCCGACTACCTCCAGGGCTTCCTGCGCGGCACCCGCAAAGCGCTGCATGAGTCCGGCCGCAAGTCGCTGACCATTTCCATCCCGGAGGTGAATGCCTTCCAGCTCGGTGTCGTGATCGCCCTCTTCGAGCGCGCGGTCTCGCTCTACGCCTCGCTGGTCAACATCAACGCCTACCACCAGCCAGGCGTCGAAGCCGGCAAGAAGGCGGCCGGAGTCTTCCTCGAACTGCTCACCAAGGTCCGTGGCAAGCTCACCGCCGACGCCCGCACCGCCGCCGACATCGCCACCGGCAGCGACGCCGATCCGGAGGACGTTTACCACTGCCTAACGCATCTCGCGGCGAATGGTGAGGTGCAGATCGCACTCGGGAAGGATCCGTCGGAGGACAGCTTTTCGTTGTAGAAAAATCGAAATCGGAGATTCGAAACGGGAAGAGAGACCAATTC
>JAIYDT010000093.1 GCA_027487355.1 Verrucomicrobiaceae bacterium | reverse complement strand
GGCAAGCATCAGGCTTCCAACTGCGAGGACAGCCTCTCGGTCTCCTTCTGGCTGAAGCCCGCTGAGCAGGCCAAGCGCACCCTCGTCTTTCACGACAGCTCCGGCTACGACCCCGGCTACAATGGCTTCGAGTTGCTATACGAGGATGGTCGCCTGCGCTGGATGGTCTCACGCGAGTGGCCGGGCAACTGCATCGCCATCCGCAGCAAGGACCTCGTGCCCGTCAACCAATGGACCCATGTCACGGTCAGTTACGATGGCTCCTCGAAGGCCGCTGGGCTGAAGCTTTACCTCAATGGCAACCAGGCCCCGGTCGAGATCGTGCGCGATCACCTGACCCGCAACGGCGGCAGCGGACCTGGCATCACCTTCGGCGAACGCGTCCGCGACTCCGGCTTGAGAAACGGTGCTGTGGATGACGTCCGGATCCACACCCGACCGATCAGCGCGCTTGAGGTCAAGGCCCTGCATGCCGACAAACCGCTCGCCGAAATCATCGCCTCCACCCCTCGCGATAAAGCAGGTCTCGCCTTGCTGCGTGGCTACTATGTTTCCGCCGTCGATCCCGAGATTCGCAAGGCCACGGCCGACCTCCGCCTCCTGCGCCAGAAGCTGCGCCAGACCGTGGATGGCGTGCGTGAGATTCCCGTGATGAAGGAAATGCCAGAGGCCCGGCCCGCCTGGATTCTGGATCGTGGTGCCTATGATCGTCCGATCGGGGAGCCTGTCGGACGCAGCACTCCGGCTGCTCTGCCAGCCTTTCCGAAGGACCAACCGATGAATCGCCTCGGCCTCGCCCGCTGGCTCACGGAGCCAAGTCATCCGCTCACCGCCCGCGTCCAGGTCAACCGCGTCTGGCAGCATTTCTTCGGACGCGGTCTGGTCGCCACCACTGAAAACTTCGGCTCGCAAGGGGAAGCACCGTCCCATCCCGAACTGCTCGACTGGCTGGCGCGCGATTTCATTTCCCACGGCTGGGACTTGAAACGCCTTTGCCGTCAAATCGTGCTAAGCGCGACCTACTCCCAGGACTCGAAGGCCTCCAAGGAACTTCGCGCCAAAGACCCCGCCAACCTCCTCCTCGCCCGTGGCCCGGCCAAGCGGCTTTCCGGCGAGGATCTGCGCGATCAGGCGCTCGCCCTTTCCGGTCTGCTTCAACCCACGATCGGTGGACCACCGGCCAAACCCTACCTGCCCGACTCCGCCAGTTGGAAAGTCCTCAACAGCTTCGTGCCCGAATACAAGCGCGACCCCGCACCCGGCATCTATCGCCGCAGCCTCTACAGCTTCTGGCGGCGCACCGCCCCACCGCCCGGCATGCTGGCCTTCGATGTGCCCGGTCGCGATGTCTGCACCGTCCGCCGCCAGCAGACCAACACCCCGCTGCAACCGCTCGTCATGCTCAATGATCCGCAGTTCGTTGAAGCCTCGCGCGGTCTCGCCGTCCGCATGTTCAAGGAGGGCGGCACCGATCTAACAGAACGGATCCGCTGGTTGTTCCGCGAGTCGCTTGACCGAGCGCCCACCGAAGCCGAGCTGCGCCTGCTGACCGAACTTTTCAACGAACAGCTCGAAACCTTCCGCAAGGACGCCACCCAGGCCGATGCCTACCTCAAGGTCGGAGACCTCAAGCCACCCGCCGAACTTCCCGCCATCGACCTCGCCGCCGCGACCGTGCTCGCCAATGCCGTCATCAACCTCGACGAAGCCATCACCCTCCGCTGACCATGGCCTCCCCTCTCGATCCACTCTTCATCACCCGCCGCCACTTCTTCTCGAAACTTTCCGCCGGGCTTGGTGGGCTCGCGCTCGGCTCGATGCTCTCGGAGAAATCCTTCGGCGCGGAGGCCTCCCCGATCGCCGTTCCAGGATTCGCTCCGAAGGCGAAGCGCGTGATCTACCTCTTCATGAGCGGCGGCCCCGCGCAGCATGATCTCTTCGATGACAAGCCGCTGCTCCGCCAGCGCAATGGCGAGCCACTGCCCGACTCGGTCCGCGCCGGCCAGCGTCTAACAGGCATGAGCGGCAACCAGGCCGTCCTGCCTCTCGCCGGTTCCCATTTCAAATTCTCCCCCTTCGGAAAAAGCGGCACCCAGCTCAGCGAACTGCTGCCCCACACCGGCGGCGTGATTGATGATCTCTGCCTCATCCGCTCGATGTTCACCGAGGCGATCAACCACGATCCCGCGATGACCTTTCTCCAGACCGGCTCACAGATCGCCGGTCGCCCGAGCATCGGCTCTTGGATCCACTACGGTCTCGGCAGCCTGAATGACAACCTCCCGGCCTTCGTCGTGCTCGTCACCAAAAAGCCGACCGACCAACCGCTCTACTCACGACTCTGGGGCAGCGGTTTCCTCGACTCCCGCTATCAGGGCGTGCGCTTCTCCTCCGGGAAAGAAGCCGTGTTCTATCTAACAAATCCCGATGGCATCTGTGGCAGCGGACGTCGCGCCATGCTCGACAAGCTCGCCGGACTCAACCGCATCGGCTACGAAAAGGAGCTCGATCCGGAAATCGAGTCACGCATCGCCCAATACGAAATGGCCTACCGCATGCAGACCAGCGTGCCGGAAGCCACCTCGATTGAAGGCGAACCGAAATCCGTCCTCGATCTCTACGGCCCCGGTGTCGAGCAACCCGGCACCTTTGCCGCGAACTGCCTCCAGGCCCGTCGCATGGCGGAACGCGGCGTGCGCTTCATCCAGCTCTATCATCCCGGTTGGGACAACCATGGCAACGTCCCTCAGGCCCTGCCCAAACTCACCAAGGAAGTCGATCAGGGCTGTGCCGGCCTCATCACCGATCTCAAGCAACGCGGCATGCTCGAAGACACGCTCGTCATCTGCGGCGGTGAATTCGGTCGCACCGCCTACTCGCAAGGCGTACTCACCAAGGAAAGCTATGGCCGCGATCATCATCCGCGCTGTTTCTCGATGTGGATGGCCGGCGGTGGAGTGAAACCCGGCATCGTCCACGGGGCCACCGATGACTTCGGTTACAACATCACTAAAGATCCCGTCCACGTGCATGATCTCCATGCCACGATCCTGCATCTCATGGGCATCGACCACACCCGCCTGACCTACTTCCACCAGGGCCGCCATTTCCGACTGACCGACGTGCATGGTGAGGTCGTGAAAAACATCCTGGCCTGAGATCACTTCTCAGGACTTTCACGCAGGTTTCATGAACCCTTGATCGGGCTTTCATGCGTGGGGGCCTTCATCGGCAGCGTCCAACCAGACGACTGCCATGAAACTCCTGAACCGCCTGCTCTATCTCACTACGGTTTATGCCCTCCTCTCGCTGACCACGCGTGCGGAAACGACTGCCGCTCCCTATTTCCACATCGCCTCCTCGGGTGATGCCGCCGGTGAAACCCTGCCGCTGAAATCCAGCAAGGCAACTGTCAGCATTGATGGCACGATCGCCCGCGCCGCGCTGGAGCAGACCTACGCCAACAACGGTGACAAGCCGATCGAGGCGATCTATGTCTTCCCCGCATCCACTAGAGCTGCCGTACATGGCATGACGTTGACCACGGGTGGCCGGACCATTTCCGCCCGCATCCGGGGGAAGGCCGTGGCGAAGGCGGAATACGAGACCGCGAAATCTCAGAAGAGGACGGCGGCCCTGTTGGAGGAGGAAAGACCGAACGTGTTCCAGATGTCGGTGGCGAACATCCTGCCGGGCGATGACATCAAGGTCCGCGTCGAGTGGTCGGAGACGGTGCCTGCGGTCGATGGCACCTATGAGTTTGTCCTGCCGACGGTGGTCGGTCCGCGCCATGGCCACGGCAGCAGCGAGCCTGTGGACACCTGGACCGCGAATCCGCATCTTCATCAGGGAAAGGCCTCGCCTGCGGGCTTTCATCTTGCCGTCAATCTGAACACCACCCTGCCGCTGGCCGAGGTGGTGTGTCCCAGCCATTCGGTCACGATTGATTTCAAATCGAAGACCGCCGCCAATACCTCGCTGGTCACGCGGTCTGGAGAGGATGCCGCGAACCGTGACTTCATCCTGCGCTGGAAGCTTGGTCAGGACCGGGTGGACGCCGGATTGCTGCTTCACCGCGGATCAGCAGACAATCATTTCCTTCTCCAAGTGGAACCACCGAAGCACACGACACCCGATCTGATTCCGCCACGGGATTATGTCTTCGTGCTCGATGTTTCCGGCTCCATGACCGGCTTCCCGTTGAACGTGGCGAAGGACCTGCTGCGCGATCTGACAAACGTGCTGAGGACCGAGGACACCTTCAACATTGTCACCTTTTCCGGAGGCAATGAGGTCTTCTCCGAGCAACCGGTCCACAGTCTGCCGGAGGAGGTCGAGCGGGCGCGGACCTTCATCGACAAGCATCAGGCCGGGGGTGGGACCGAGCTGGGTGAGGCCTTGAAGTGTGCCATGGCCCTGCCCGGCGGCGAGGGTCGTGCCCGCTCAATCGTGGTGGTCACGGATGGTTTCATCGGCTTCGACAAGGAGACCATCGGACTGATCCGTAGCCATCTCGGGACCTCGAATTTGTTCGCCTTCGGCATCGGCACCTCGGTCAACCGCCACCTCATCGCAGGCATGGCCCGCGCCGGACAGGGCGAGCCCTTCATCGTGACCCAGCCCTCGGAGGTGAAGGAAACCGCCACCCGTTTCCGCGATCTGGTTTCCAGCCCGGTGTTGACGAAGATCCGGGTGACGGCGGAAGGCTGCGAGCTTTCCGGCATCGAGCCCTCGCCGCATCCGGACGTCTTCGCCAACCGACCGCTGGTCATCACCGGCAAATGGAACGGCGAACCGAAGGGCCGGATCGTCGTGCGCGGCATCGCGGGAAATGGTGAGGCCTTTGAGAAGTTCATCGACCTCGCGGAAGCAGCTGCGAAGGGGCTCGATCACCCTGCGCTGCCCGTGCTGTGGGCGCGCGAGCGAGTGAGGAGGCTGGAGGACGAGCAAACGCCTTGGGACAGCCGCCGAGGAGCGTCTCCGATGAAAGCTGATCCCGAGACCGTTCGGGAGATCACCTCACTGGGTTTGGGTTACGCCCTCCTGACTCCCTACACCTCGTTTCTAGCCGTCGATGAAACACCGCGTGGCTTCGAGGGAACCGCGCAAACGGTGAAGCAGGCGATCCCCCTGCCCCAAGGCGTGTCCGATGCCGCCGTGGGCTCGCCACCGGCGCCGATCGTGGTGAACGGATCGGTTCCGGAGCCCGGTGCCATCGGCCTGATTTCCCTGCTCACGGTCCTGTTGATGATGCAACGCAAACGCTGAGGCTGATGAACACCCTGCTGCCAAAGTATCCCGATCTGGTCACGCCGGATGCAGGCATTCGAGGCCCCATTCCCGCGTTTCATGCCTGGCTGATCGCGGCCTCGATGCTCCCGCTTTTCGTCTGGTATGTGCGACGTCTGAACGATGGCAGCGACGAGCCGCTCGGATTGGTTTCCCTGGGGTTGGCGGTGCTGCTGGCTTGGCTTGATCGG
>JAIYDT010000037.1 GCA_027487355.1 Verrucomicrobiaceae bacterium | reverse complement strand
CTGACCAATAGTTGTTTCTCTGAAAAACGGCCTAGCCTTCTATCTCCTCGGGGCTCTATCTTCCATCCGTGCTTCGATCGTTGCTCATCCTCGTGCTTCTTGCTGGGCAGACTTTTGCCTGCCTCTGGGACCGCGACACTCTTGCCGAGGAAGCCAAGGGCCGACTCGACCTCGTAAGAATCATCACCGGCTGGTTCGACCGCTATCCGCCCGATTACTATCAAATGAGGCTCGTGCGGGTTACCCGGGAGTTGCGATCCGCCCCGAACGATCTTTCCCTTTATGACGATGCCGCAGTCGCCTGCGACCGCCTCGGCCGGCCCGACGAAGCGATTGAATGGATGGCCGAAAAGAGAACCATCCTCGACAGCCTGCCCGGAAAAGATACCAAGGACCATCGCTATCGTTACCTCTCCAATCTCGGTACTTTCCATCTTCACCGCTGGATCACCCAGCCCGAGGCAAAGCGTCAGGCCGATCTCTCCGATCTTAAGGAAAGCGAAAAACTGGTCGCGAAAGCCATCGAGGAAAACCCGGACGCCCACTTCGGGCGCGAGATCTATCAACTCATGGCGATTCGCTGGCTGTTGTGGGATGGAGCCAACCCGATTCGAACGACCGCTGACTCTCCCTTTGAATTCGATCAGATCCATTGGGTTGAAACCCAGTTGAGGGAGCCCGGCAAGGAACACATCGCCGGTATCTCCGGCCTGATTCAACTCGGCCTCGCGTGGGAGAGTTCCGATGCATTCCGTTCGCTCGCGGCGATCCTCGATTCCGGAGAGATGTCCTCCCTTGCCGAACTCGCCTATCTGCGGGAAAACGAGCTCATCGCCGCCGGAAAGGGCAGCCTCCATCCCGTCGCGCGGGTGAGAGAGTTGATTCATCCAAACCACTCCCGGTTCCTTCAAAACCGCGAACCTGTCGGCGTCTATTTCCCGATCGCCCGCGCAGCCGCCGACCGGCGCAATGCCGCATGGGTCGCCTATCAGGAAGAACGTTTCGCCAAAGGAATGCACCCGGACACTCACCCGGATTTCTGGAAGAGCTGGATCGAACCCGCCTTTCCCGAGCCTCCTGGTCCCACCTTGGCAAAGCGCCTGAGTGGCTTTCTCGAGAACCACCTGATCTTCGTCATCCCCGCCGTCCTCGTCGCCGTCAGTGTGCTGACTCTATGGGTCTTCAATCACGCGCGGCGCTTGCTTTCGGCATGATTCATGAGTTCTGGCCAGTCAGGCTGGATTCAAGTGCTGCCATTGAGCCATGAACGCAACCTGGCCGCTTCAAGATGCGAAGAACAAGCTCCGGGCAATACAGATGCTCTGACAAATGATTGCATGATTTGGAACCAGAAGCGGCTCGTGAATGTTACGATGTGCGGACTGACCCGAATGGCTACGTGTCCCTGCTAAGTGTTGGAGTTGGCCAATCCGTCCATGGCACAAAAAGCGATCCCGAGCCTTGCCGATGAAGCCGGCCCAAGGTGGTTCGTCCCTCCAGTCGTTTGTGATCTGCCTACCCCGATGGCGAAGCATTCCCGGGCGTAAGAGCCAGCTCAACACTGGATTTTCGGGACTGACTCCTACCGCCGCGTCTTTCAAATCGACGGCGCTGTGATCGGCTCCGATGGCAGTGCGGAAGGTAGCATGGCTTATGGACATGTGGGGATTCGAATCCGGGAACGTACACTTGCAAACCGCATGTTTCGGGGAAATTCCCGCGCGGGTGGCCACTCCGCCCGATCACTGGAAAATTCTTCCCGACGCCTGCTCCGAATGATAGCGATCGAGGGTCGAGAAGACGAATGCACGTACCATGATTCCGCCCCTCCGCGTCCTCCTCCCGGCCTTTCTCATTTTCCCCCTTGCCGCCCACGGCACCGTCGTCACCACCGTGACAGACGAAGACAATGGGACCCTCGGCGGCGGCTCCGGCATCTCCCTCCGCGAGGCCGTGAAATACTCTCCCGCCGGAGACACCATCACCTTCGCCCCCGCCCTCTCCGGCCTGACCATGCGCCTTACCCTCGGCGAGCTACTCATCACCCAGTCCCTCACCATCGACGGTTCCTCGCTTCCTGTCCGCCTCACCCTCTCCGGCGATAAGTCGGGCAATGGAAAAACCTCCGACGACACCACCGTCTTCCGCGTCGGTCCAGGCACCATCGTCCTGGACTCCCTCATCATCTCCGGTGGTCACAATGCACAAGGAGGCGGCATCATCTCCAGCATCGACACGACCAATCTCACCGTAAAAAAGTGTCACTTCACCGGAAACACCGCCCGAGGTGTCGGCGGGGCCATCTATTTTTCCAAGAGTTCCGGCGCAGGCACGCCCCTTCTCACCCTCCTGAACTCCACCTTCACCGGGAACTCCGCTGTTCTTGAGGGTGGTAGCATCTATGCGACCCAACCGCTCCAGATCCAGAGTTGCTCATTCAGCGGAAACAGCGGACGAAGAGGTGGCGTGATCTACATGCAAGCAAGCAGCGGGCCCACCTCCGCCTTCAAAGACAGCGTTTTCACCGGCAATTCTGCCACCGCAGATGGCGGTGCCATTTACCTGGGCAATGGCGCCATCCTACTCGAGCGCTCCACCGTCGATGGGAACTCCGCCATCTTCAATGGCGGCGGCGTTTACTGCTCTGGCGATGCCATCCTGCTCAAGAGTTCCACCGTCTCCAGAAACTCCGCCAAGATCTCCGGCGGCGGCATCTTCACCTACAGTGGCTACAACATTTTCGAGAACAGCACCATCGCCCTCAACACCGCGGACAACTACGGCGGAGGCATCTTCTTCCGCAACACCCTCGACGCCGAGAACTGCACCATCGCCGCCAATACTGCCAAGATCGCCGGCGGCGGACTCGCCCAGGGAAGCGCCTACCTGCGGGCCAGCATCGTCTCTGGAAACACCGCCCCATCCTCCCCTGATGTTTTTCTCCGTGAAGTCGACACGGAAGGGAATCTCATCACTCCCATCCTCTCACTCGCCCCTCTCGGAAACCATGGTGGTCCCACTCAAACCATGCCCCCCTTGACCGGCAGTTCCGCCATTGATCCCGTTCCCGACACATCCTCTCTCACCACCGACCAACGTGGATTTTACCGGGACGGGCGAAGGGACATCGGAGCCGTCGAATACCAGCACCAGAACGACGCCTCCATCATCTACCAGCACCTGCCGGTTCTCTGGAATGCCGACGCCGACGCCGACGGCCTGGCCTACGGCATCGAGCTTCTTCACGGCACCAATCCCTTCGTGCCGGACACCTCAAGCACTTCCACACTCAGCGTCCCCGTCCTCAATTCCGAGGGCAAGCCGGTTCTCACCTTCATCGCCTCCCAAGCTACCGCCATCCCCGAGGTCCACGCCATCTGGCGGCTGATGCGCTCCCCCGATCTCTCCCCTGGCAGTTTTCGTGAAATCTATCGTTACGGCAGCTCGGGAGAAGTCGCCGCGCATGGGGTAAGTTTCATTCACACTCCGGCTGGCGGGGAAAACGAACGCGTCACCATCACCGATGGGAATTCCTCGCCCGGCAGGGCTTTCTATCGCCTTGAGGCGCGGTTGGAACCTTGAAACGGCGTGGAGGGGCGGGGTCTCGTCTTGGGTGATTATTCCGACGTCGAGCGATGAAAAAGCCCGCCGGATCGCGGGGACCGGGCGGGCTTGGAGGAGTTGCTGCGGGACGCCGCAGCCACGCTCAGATCGCGGCGAGGATCGCGTTCAGCGTCTCGCTAGGGCGCAGGGCGGCGTTGGCTTTCGCGTCGTCGGGGAGGTAGTAGCCGCCGATGTCGACGGGCTTGCCTTGGACGGCGAGGAGTTCGGCGACGATGGTTTCCTCGTTGCTGGTCAGAGCCTCGGCGACGGGGGTGAAGATGGCCTTCAGATCGGCGTCGGTGGTCTGCGCGGCGAGGGCCTGGGCCCAGTAGAGGGCGAGGTAGAAGTGCGAACCGCGGTTGTCGATGGTGCCGAGCTTGCGGCCTGGCGAGCGGTCGAACTCGAGGAACTTGCCGGTGGCGGCGTCGAGGGTGTCGGCGAGGACCTTGGCCTTCGGCAGGCTGAAGGTTTCGCTGATGTGCTCGAAGGACGGAGCCAATGCGAAGAATTCGCCGAGGGAGTCCCAGCGGAGGTAGTTTTCCTGGGTGAACTGCTCGACGTGCTTCGGAGCGGAACCGCCGGCACCGGTTTCAAAGAGGCCGCCGCCGTTCATGAGGGGAACGATGGAGAGCATCTTGGCCGAGGTGCCGACTTCGAGGATCGGGAAGAGGTCGGTGTTGTAGTCGCGCAGGACGTTTCCGGTGACGGAAATGGTGTCCTTGCCTTCGACGATGCGCTCCAAAGAGAAGGTGCAGGCCTCGGCGGGCGGGAGGATGCGGAGGTCGAGGCCGCTGGTGTCGTGGTCCTTCAGGTAGGTCTCGACCTTGGCGATGATCTGGGCGTCGTGGGCGCGGTTCTTGTCGAGCCAGAAGACGGCGGGATCGCCGGACGCGCGGGCGCGCTTGACGGCGAGCTTCACCCAGTCCTGGACGGGGGCGTCCTTGGTCT
>JAIYDT010000546.1 GCA_027487355.1 Verrucomicrobiaceae bacterium | reverse complement strand
GCCCGCACACCCCAATTCCAAAGCATCGAGGAGGCGGAGAGGGCCTTGATCGACTTCGACCTGACTCCGCTCTTTGGGAGCGACCGAGAGGAAGCCAATCGTTGCTCCTTTCGCCTGAGGACTTTGACGGCAAAGATCCCGAACGCCTACTACAGCGAACTTACCGCCCGCTTTCGCAAAAACTCGGGAAGTGACCTCACAGACTACTTCCGGCAAATGGCCATCTACATGGAATGGGGCCGCCTGGATTTTGAAGCCGCATTGGCCGATCTCCCCCGGATCGAGAATGCCAAGATGCATTCGAAGGCCTTGCAGAGAGTGTTTCTTGGCATCACTGAGGCGGATGCGAAGACAGCGATGAAAAGGGCCGAGAATCTGGTCATCGCGGCCCCGCACGAACTCAGCGATACCCAGCGCATCTCCCTCATGGATTCAATCTTCGACACCTGGATCGAATCCGATCCCTTCGGAGCCGTCGAGTGGGCCAAGCTGGCACAGGTTCCAGAGAAACGCCGCAGCCAGTGGATCGACGATGGCCTCCGCACTTGGAGCAAGAAAGACCCCGAGGCCGCCGAGAAATGGCGCAAGCAGGAGAACTTCAAGGGTTTCGACCGCTGACAGATTTGTTTCCTCCAAAAGATCCAGACTCGCTTCATGATGGCCCACCCGATCAAATGCAGTTGAATCTTGGAGGCAACTTTTCCGGCTGATGATCGTCGTGGCTGGCGTTTCCCACTTGAGAATCAGTCGGCAGAGCAAACACACCATTCCAGGCTGACACCCCGGTTGAATGACTATTTTTGAATCTAACTTGAGAACCTTGGCGAACTCCTTTCCCTGCGCGAATCCTCCATCGAATCGCAACGAAGCATGAAAATCCCTCACTCGGTCCCGCCGCTCGTTGTGCTGCTGATCGTTGCGGCATGGTTTGCCAGCATGCGGGAGTCGAGTCGCGCCTTGGAACGCGAAAATGTCTCTCTTCAGAAGAAAATCGCGGAGTCACGTGATGCCATTGTTCGTGGAAATGAACGCGCCAGCATCGTAGCGGGAAACCCCAAGCAGAAGCGCGAGAAGAAGTCATCGGAGACTCTGATCAGGCCCATGGGTGAGTTTATGCCCACCGCCAGTGATTTCAACGAACTCGTTCTTATCAACAACAATGAGGGGGTGAGATTCAATCTGACGGAGGCTTGCAGAAGGCTCGAAACATTGGCTTCCGAAATGAGCGGTGACGAACTCGCGCGAGCCTACACACAAATGGCCTTGATCCCTGTTGACGCACCCTTTCGCAATTACCTCGAATCGATGATGCTGGACCAACTCAAAAAGAAAAATCCCGAGTTTGCGTTCAGCCAGCTCATTGCAAAATGCCAGAATGAAGATACAGGCCCGATCCAGATGGGCGATTTCAATAAATGGCTCGCGAAAGATCCCGCCGCCGCCACGACCTGGTATGAGAGTCAACTCGCCGCTCAGGTCTTCGATAAGACCCTTGACGGAAAAACTCCCAACATGGTGCCTTTTGAAGCCGCATTCATCATGTCCTTGCTCGCATCGGATCCGGCTGCCGCTGAGCAGCGGATCAATAGTATCCCGCCGGATCTGCGCAGCAGTTTAGGTCCTTACGTTTGGAGCGTTCCCAAGGAGAACAGCAGGGCTTTCGTTGACCTGCTTCGCAAATCGATGCCGATGGAAGACTATATGTCCATCCTGAAAGACAACAGCTTGACTGAGTATAACTTCAGGTTTGACAGCGAGACCGATCCAAAAGTTGTTCAGAAGAATCTCGATAGTCTCGGAATCACCCCTGAAGAACGCTCCATCCTTCTGACGCAGCACTTCATCGAGATTGCCAAGTATCGCTCCAGAGGAGACAAGTATGGTATGCCGTCTCGTGAAAAATTCGACGCATACCGCGCACGGATTCAAGCGATCGATCCTTCCTCCGCTGACCGGGCAACAGGATTTGCACTCCAAAGTTACCTTGAACAATCAAAGACCACCAGCGCGCAGGATTTTGTCGAGAAGATCGCAATGGATTACCATGGTTCAGGCGCGGGAGACGAGATTCTGCTCCCATTGATCGAGGGAAGTGCGGGCGGGAGCATCGCTTTTCCCAAAGAAAGAGCGCGAGTGCTGGCAACGAAGATCGCGGATGGCAGGCTCCGTGAGGAAATGCTGCAAAAACTCAGATGAAGCATGAAACGCTCGCTTATCATTTGCGCTCTTATCCTCATTGTTGCCGCCCTTCTGAGCTGGCGAGAAAGCCAGCAACTTTCCATCAAAAGGGAGGCCAACGCCTTACTCGTGAAAGAAGCCGACACCTTACCCATCGGTGAGGCCCGAATGCCAAGACCCGCTTCCGATCGTTCGGAGCAGCGCAATGAGGATCTCGCCCTGAAGAAAAGAAGAGTGAAAGCTCTCGCAAACGATTACCTCGCTCTATTGCGCAATGAGGACGGGGCATCCGCTGAGGAGCTCGCCGCTCTTCGGGAGAACATCAAGAGTCGCTTGGAGGAACTCGACCCCTCAGCGATCAGGGAATTCATGGGCGAATTCAACAGCAATTCCGACGTGAACTCCGGGATGAAGAGTGATGTAAACGAGTATGTCATGAGTGTTTTCATCAAGAAATACCCATTGGAGATGGCTCGAATGATGAGCAAGGCTCCCGAACTATTCAGCATCAATGGCAAATCAATGCCCGACAGAGTGATTTACGATCCGTTCAAGTACCTCGTTTACTACTATAGCTGGGAAAAAAAGGATCTCCCGCTTGTTTTCCAGTGCCTTGCGGAAGCATCGCCGGAATTTCAATCCAACTACATCAGTGGAGTATTGGAACATTATGCGGATACCCCTCTTCGTCGATCCGAGCTGTTTGAAGAGATGAGAGCCTTTGCCTCAACCCCGGAACAGGCGAAACTTGTGCAAGGTCAGATGGGCGATCTCCTCTTCGGGCGTCCCGATGCAAAGGTGACGTTCATTGAAGTGTCCGATTTGCTGCAATCGACGAATTTATCCAGTGATGAACTTGTGGCAGCCACCAAGGACATGGAGAAGAAAGTGCGGGTCGGCGAAACGGGCCAATGGCTCGACTGGCTGGCAACAAGTGCGGTCCCTGATGAGGTTTCGAGGGAACGTGCTTACGAACTCGCCTCCGCGTGGACGGAGAAAGACTACCTCGCCGCCGGCAAGTGGCTCATCAGCGCGCCCAGCAGTCCGGAGAAATCCGCCGTCGCGAGTGCCTTTGCCGCGAAGGTCTATCCCTACGATCCGGAGGGTGCCAAGAAATGGATCCAGACCCTCCCCCAGGGCCCTGATCGCAGCAAGGCGTTGGAGACCATTTATCAAGGCATGCCGAAGGACAGCGATGCCGCGAAGGCCTTCGCCAT
>JAIYDT010000220.1 GCA_027487355.1 Verrucomicrobiaceae bacterium | reverse complement strand
GCGGCCGTGGGAAAACAATGCCCGACCTGCGGATTCACGCTGGAGGACCTGCGTCGCGTCCGACGTTTCGGCTGCAGCGAGTGCTACAAGACCTTCCACGACGAACTGACCACCATCCTGCGCGGCATGCACAAGGGCAGCAGTCATGTCGGCAAGGTGCCGAAAGGTCTGATGGAGCAGCAGGTGCTCGACCAGCGACTCGAAGAACTCCGCTCGCGTTTGGAGCAGGCGGTGGTATCCGAGAATTATGAGGAAGCCGCCGGACTTCGCGATGAGATCCGGCAGATTGAAATTCACGCCGGAATTCCAGGCTGATGGCATGCCGAATGCCTTTCCATTCTAACCCGCAGCATTTCCCAAAACCCGCATGATGCGATTCTCCACGTTGATCAAGCACCCCGCCGATTGGATGACCGGCGTGAATGCTGACAACCGCGTCGTTCTGACTTCGCGCATCCGTCTGGCCCGCAACTTGCGTGGCGAGGCCTTTCCTGGCTGGGCCACTCGTGAGCAACGCGCCGCCGCGCTCGCCGTGATGCGTCCGGCGGTCGAGGAGCTGGCTCCGATGAAGGACGGTTTTTCCCAGGAACTGGGCGACCTCAACTCGGTGCAGAAGCAGGTTCTGGTCGAGCGTCATCTCATTTCCCGCGAACACGCCGCCCGCGGCGATGGCTCGGCGGCGGTGATTGAGCGACGCCAGATGTTCAGCCTGATGCTCAATGAGGAGGACCACCTCCGCATGCAGGCGATCCGTCCCGGTCTGGAGCTGCGCAGTGCCTTCGAGGCGCTTTCCTCCCTCGATGACGAGCTGGCGAAAACGCTGCCCTTCGCCTTCGATCCGAAACTCGGTTACCTCACCACCTGCCCGACGAATCTCGGCACCGGTCTGCGAGCCTCGGCGATGCTTCATCTTCCGGGCGTGGTCCTCAGCGATCAGATCGGCCAGGTGCTGCAGGCGGTGAACAAGATCGGGCTCGCGGTGCGTGGTCTCTACGGCGAAGGCACCGAGTCGCTCGGCAATCTTTACCAGATTTCCAACCAATCGACGCTCGGTGAAAGCGAAGACACGATCATCCGTCGCCTCGAGCGCGTGATTTCCCAGGTCGCCCAACACGAACGGAATGCCCGCGAGAAACTGCTGGAAGACGATCCGGACATGGTGGCCGACAAGATCGGTCGCGCCTATGGGGTGCTGCGCCACGCCTACATCATCGATTCCAAGGAGGCGCTCAACCACGTCTCGCTGCTCCGCCTCGGCTCGGACCTCGGATTCTTTCCCGATGAAATCATGCGGCTCTGCGATGTCCTGCTGATGGACATCCAGCCCGCCCACCTCCAGCTCCACAGCGGGCGCAAACTTTCACCCGAGGAGCGCGATGCCATTCGCGCGGAAATCATCCGCTCCCGGTTGCATTCCCTCAATCCCCCTGATATTCGTCCTACAACGAGAACCGGGGAATCAGACAACACTCCCCAACTACCCTCTGGCGACGCATGAACAACTTCACCCCACGCGCCCAACAAGTCCTGGCCCTTGCCCGCAAGGAAGCAGACCGTTTCAACCATGCCTACGTCGGCACCGAGCACCTGCTGCTCGGCCTCATCAAGCTCGGCCAAGGGGTCGCGGTCAACGTCCTCGAACGGATGGGACTCGACCTCGAAACCGTCCGCATGGAGGTCGAGAAGGAAGTCGGTTCCGGCGCCCCGCAGAAGTCGCCCGGCAACATTCCCTACACGCCTCGCGTGAAGAAGGTCCTCGCCCTGGCCAACAAGGAGGCGAAGTCCCTCAACCATTCCTACGTCGGCACCGAGCACCTGCTGCTCGGCCTGCTTCGCGAAGGGGAAGGCGTCGCCGCCCGCGTGCTCAAGCGTCTCGACGTGGACATCCAGCGCACCCGCAATGAGATCCTCGCGGAAATTGATCCGAATTTCTCACCCGACAACGAGGACGACGACGAGGAGTTGGAAGAGGACGACGACGGTCCATTCGAAGACGAAGGACCGAAGGAAAACGAAAGCAACGAGCCCGAGGGCAAAAGCAAGACCCCTGCACTGCGTGCCTTCGGACGCGACCTCACCAAGCTCGCCCGCGATGGCGGACTCGACCCGGTGATCGGGCGCGAATCCGAGATCGAGCGCGTGATTCAGATCCTTTGCCGCCGCACGAAGAACAATCCGGTCCTCGTCGGTGAAGCCGGTGTTGGCAAGACCGCGATCGTCGAAGGACTCGCGCAGGAGATTTCCACCGGAAATGTCCCGGAGATCCTCCGCGACAAGAAGGTCATCACGCTCGACCTCGCGTTGATGGTCGCCGGAACGAAGTATCGTGGCCAGTTCGAGGAGCGCATCAAGGCCGTCATGGACGAGATCCGCAAGGTGAAGAACGTGATCCTGTTCATCGACGAGCTTCACACGATCGTCGGAGCCGGTTCGGCTGAGGGTGCGATGGATGCCTCGAACATCATCAAGCCCGCGCTTTCCCGCTCGGAACTCCAGGTCGTGGGTGCCACGACGATGAACGAGTATCGGAAGTACATCGAAAAGGACGCCGCCCTTGAGCGCCGCTTCCAGCAGGTGAAGGTCGACGAGCCTTCCGTGGACGACGCGATCAAGATCATGCAGGGCCTTCAGGAGAAGTATGAGACCCATCACAAGGCCAACTTCACCAAGGAAGCCGTGGAGGCCTCCGTGCGATTGACTTCGCGCTACCTCACCGGACGTTTCCTTCCCGACAAGGCGATCGACGTGCTCGACGAGGCCGGAGCCCGCGCCCGCATCGGCCAGATGACCCGTCCACCGGCGATCAAGCTGCTCGAGGCCAACATCGAGCAGATCAACCGCGACAAGGTCGGAGCCATCGCTGAGCAGGATTTCGAAAAGGCCGCCGCGCTTCGCGATTCGGAAAAGAACGCCAAGAAGGAACTCGAGGAGACCCTCAAGAACTGGCGCGCCAAGTCCGAGGAAACGATCGTGACCGTCACCGATGACGACATCATGGCTGTGGTCTCGAAGTGGACCGGCGTGCCGCTCCGCCGCATGGAGGAGAAGGAGGCCGAAAAGCTTCTCAAGATGGAGTCCGAACTCCAGGGCCGTGTGATCGGTCAGGACGAAGCGGTCACCGCCATTTCCAAGGCCCTGCGCCGCTCCCGTGCCGACCTCAAGGATCCTCGTCGTCCGATCGGTTCGTTCCTCTTCCTTGGACCGACCGGTGTAGGAAAGACCTATCTCGCCCGCAATCTCGCCGAGTTCATGTTTGGTGATTCGGAGGCACTGATCCAGATTGATATGTCGGAGTACATGGAGAAATTCACCTCCAGCCGTTTGATCGGATCGCCTCCCGGCTATGTCGGCTATGAGGAAGGTGGCCAGCTTTCCGAAGCCGTCCGCCGTCGTCCGTATTCGGTGGTGCTGTTCGACGAAATCGAAAAGGCCCATCCGGACGTGATGAACCTGCTCCTCCAGATCCTGGAAGAAGGCATGGTCACCGACTCGCTCGGCCGCAAGATCGACTTCCGCAACACGATCATCATCATGACCTCCAACGTCGGGGCCTCGACCATCAAGCGCCAGACCTCGCTTGGTTTCGGCGCGATGAATGCCGACGAGTCCGACTTCGAGGGCATGAAGGAGAAGATCGTCGAGGAATCGAAGCGTTACTTCAAACCGGAGTTCCTCAACCGCCTCGATGAACTCGTGGTCTTCCACATGCTGGAGAAGAAGGACCTTTCGCAGATCGTCGATCTCGAGATCAGCAAGCTCGCCAGGCGCCTCAAGGAAAAGGAAATGGACATCGTCCTCACCGAAGGCGCCCGCGATCTGCTCATCGTGAAAGGCTACGATCCGGCCTACGGCGCACGTCCGATGCGCCGTGCCGTGGAGCGCTACCTCGAAGACCCGCTCGCCGAAGCCCTGCTTCGCGGCGACATCAAGGCCGGCGACCTCGTCCAGGTGGTCCGTCAGGACGACAGCGAAGTCCTGGTCTTTACGCCCGTGAACACCCAGGCGGAGCCGGACGAGGCGAAGGTGTAAACGGTGAACCTGTTCCGCCATAAGTTAGCGATCTTCATCATCCTTTCGTGGGTGATGTTGATCGCGGCGTTGGTGGGTTTATTCGCAGGATGGATTGGTAGAGGCCTGTTGTTGCTCCTCCCATTCATTCTTTTTCGGTTCCTTGCCGCAGGTGGGAAAGTTTTCACCAAGATCGTTCACGACGAATCAGGGAACGTAATTCAAGAATCCGAAAACGGTGATCCGGAACAAGATTGGGGTCGCAACAAGCCACTCGGGCTTTTTTCTCTCCAGAACTTTTTCGTTTTTTCCTGCGTCTTCCTCCTCTTGGGAGTATTCCCGCCTGAAGTAGTTTACAGAGGTATCTCTGACTTTTTTGAATCAAATCAAAGGAATCCCAGGTTGATCTTAGGTATTCTTTCCGGGGTTCTGGCTTTGATGGTTTCGGACCTTCGTGCTATCAAACACTGAATTCATCCAGATTAACTTATGAAGCGAATGGCTCGGAGTGCCAAAGCAATGAGCGAGAGACTGGATGGGTCTGGCGAGATCCGTATGATCGATTGGTCGAAGCTCGCCCCACAGAGGGGGAAATATCATCCGAACGTTGGACCCTTTGATATCGAAAGCGTTCGAGAGCGAAGCTGGCATCAAAGCTTGAGGAACTAGGTGGAGTCAAAACGGTTGCATTCCGGTTCCATTTCTGATTGATTCCCGGCATGAACCTCACCGTCAAAAGCCTTCCCGATGAGCTCGGCGAGGCTTTGAAAATCGCTGCCAAGGCTTCCAATCGCAGCATGAACCGAGAAGTCATTGAGCGTTTGATGCGGTCGTTTGATGCGGATATCTCGGATGTGAACAACTTGGGAACAATTCCCCGTGTGAACGAATCGCCGGACGAGGTGGCGGATGCGTGGAGCAAGCTTGCCGGAAAGTGGAAATCGACGCTTTCCGTGGATGAGGAGATTGCCGCACTTTATGAGGCGCGCTCGGGTGGTCGAGATCTGGATCTTTCCTGGTGAACTGCGATGTATCTGCTCGATACCGATACCTGTGTGGCGATCCTGCGAGGAAACGAGAACGTGATCCGTCGTCGACGATCTGTCTATGCCCCTGTGGTGACCACCGAGATCACGGCGTCCGAACTTTTCTACGGAGCGGCGAAATCGGCTGATCCAGCGGGCAATCGTCAGCTGGTGCTCCAGTTTCTGAGGACTCTGGACGTGATGCCGATCGGGCTGCGTGGCGCGCAGTTTTTCGGGGCCTTCAAGAAGCAGTTGCAGGCTGAGGGGCGGTTGATCCCGGACGCGGATTTGTGGATCGGGTCGATTGCTCGGTCTTTGGAGGCGAAACTGGTGACGGGAAACACCAAACATCTCGGTCGCGTGCCGGGATTGGTTTGCGAGGACTGGATTCGAGGCTGATCCTGCTCATTTCTCCACATCGACTCTTCGGGGTTGAGTCTGGGGCGGGTTTGCTGGAGAACCTCTGCGGATGAAAATTTTGGTCGTTGGAAAAGGTGGATGCTAGCACTAGCGGGTTCGGGCATTGGAGGAATCTCCGGGGCAGCCAGAGTGAGCGCCATCCGGTTCAATTGTCGCATTGAGCCTCGGGCAGCTGGATGTTTTGATCCTGACGAAAGACACTGGCTTGACCGGTTCAAAAAACTGAATTTCCCCCTGTTGATTGTTGCCCAAGGTCAGCTTTTGACGATTTTCCCCGTCCACTTCTGGTCCCCCCCGCCCACGTTTGAAGACAAACTTACTCCGCTCGTTTGGAGCTCTCCTACTTATCTTGCCCACTACGGCCCAAGCTGGTTCTTACTCAATCACGACATTGTTTCCCAAACGGTCGAAAGCAACAATCCGGCGAACGCGGCCATTCCTGGCTCGAGTTCAGGCAGTGCGTCCAACACGAACACTTGGGCGACCGGTGTGCTGGGTCGCTTCAATCTGAAGGACGCTTTCAACAACGATTTCGGCCTGGAAGTCAGCGCCTCGAATCCGACAGGTGCGCTGTCCGCTGGAACCGATTCGCTGATGGTGGCCCAGACCGTGAACAGCCAGGGCTTGACCGATAAAGGAACCCTGTCCGTCTATATACGACCGTTGTCGACGAATCCCTACACGCTGGATCTCAAGTTCTCTTTCTTTTCGGGAGCGACGTTCACGACTCCTGCCGCGCTCAATGTCCTGCTGACCTCGCTGGACATCGACTACAGCCAAAGATACAACACCAAGAACACGGATTTCACCTCAAACAGCACCTATGCTGGAACGGACCTTACCGCCGTACCTGCGGTTACGGGATACACCGGCTTCTCTGCGAGCGGAAACTCGACGTTCGATAATCCAGATTTG
>JAIYDT010000145.1 GCA_027487355.1 Verrucomicrobiaceae bacterium | reverse complement strand
TGGGCATCGGCCAGCGATTTCAGGCCCAGTGTGTGCTTCGCCCACTCGTCATGGCCAAAGTAGCCGGTTCTTGCGCCCGCAGCCAGCAGCAGGGTGTCGAAGTCGAAGACGGTCCCGGAGATGCCGACCGCCCTCTTGGCGTTTGGATCGATGGAGACGATCTCATCCATCAGCACCGTCACGTTGCGGGCCTTGGCGAGCACCTGACGGATCGAGCGCGCGATGTCAGGCGCGGCAAGGGAGGCCGTGGCGACCTGGTAGAGGAGAGGTTGGAAAAGGTGGTGATTGTTCCGGTCCACCAGAGTGACCTCGAAGCGGGAGTCGTTGGCGAGTTGCTGGGCACATTCAAGTCCGGCAAATCCTCCCCCGATGATCAGGATCCTGCGGGGCCCGCCACCAGCATGTTGCTTGGTCATGACGGTGACTCTGCCACGGATCCGTTGAATCGCAAACCCTGCTTGTGAAAAATTTCACAAGCTCGCAACCAATAGGAAATCAGGAGCTTCGGTCGAGCTGATTCGCTCAATGTCCCTCTCCCTTGGCGAGCATTTCAGCTTCTTCCTGATGGGAGTGGATGTGCAGGCTGACCTGCACTCCCTCCCGATCGGCGGCCGCGCGCAACACACTGCGGATCGCCGAAGCAGTGAAGCCGTTGCGACCGATCAGCAGGGCCACATCGGTCTGGGTCAGGACGAGCTTGAACCTCAGCTTCTTGGGTCCCAGCTCCGTGACCTTCAACTGCGCTTCGGCGGGAAACTCGATGAACTGGACGGCCACATATTGGAGAAATCCGCGCAATTTGTCCGTGATCAGTTGCATGGACCAAACATGCACGGAGCGGATTTTCCTGCAAGGCCAAGGTGCCGGAGCCGCCGCTTGATTGCAGCGGCTGCTAACAGGTTCACTGGATCGGAATCAGATTCGGCTTCGATTCCTCTTGGGGCGGAATCATGGCCTTCAGGACTGCGTCGCCTGGATTGCCTGGATCGCATTCCCAACGAACTCTTGATGGAACCGCAGGGACCGCTAGACCCTCCTCTACTGCATGATCATTTCCCGGTTCAGTGCCCTGCGGCGCAGGTATAGATAGACAGTGGCTGTGACCAGCAAGACGAGCCCAACACCTACCCCGGCAACCCAACGAGCCCGCCACCAGGGAAGCTTCACGAAAATGGCCGGAGTCCGGTCTCCCGGAACGAGCAATGACCAGCGTGGGGTTTTCTCCCCTGGGGCAGGTATCCAAAACAGCACGACCTGACCGCTGGTCTCAGGAACGAGAAAGTTGACATTCTCCTCCGTTGCGGGCCAGGTCCAGGAGGCCTCCAGAAGCTTGTCGGAATGCGAGCTATCCTCGGCTGTCTTGGGCATCGGCGATCCGGGGTCTCGCGCGGCACGGGGCGCCATCACCAGCGGCGTCAGTTCATCAAGGCGCTGATTCTTTCCGGCCGTGCCGACCTCGATCCGTACGGCGTCGGCCAGAACTTTGCGAGCCTCGGCTTCGTCGGCGATCATGGGGTTGTCGCCGTATTGCGCCACGATCCGCAAGTTCAGCGTTCCGTCCTGAGCTTCAAGTCGGGCCTCCAGAAACTCGCCTCCATGACCATACAAAAGCAGGGGTAGCGAACTTGCTACCCCTGCGATGAGTTGGATGATGAATCGCAAAAGCCGGATCACTTCTTCACATTCCAACGCAGCACCCGACCCCACTGGTTCCATTCGGTCTCGAGAATGTTGCCGTCGTTGTCAAAGGTGATGCCGTGGGGCGAAGTGACCGTGCCCTGCTGCCAGTCCTTGGGCGCAATGCCTGGCGTGTTGGTCGGCTTGGGGGAAACGCCAAGTTCTGCGACCAGCTTGCTGTCCTTGTCCCAGACACTGACGCGGCCGGCGATCTCTGCCACACACATGAGGTCGCCATGGAAGCTCGCGCTGCTTGGGTTGCGGAGTCCCTTGTCCGCGATCGTTCCGATGATCTTGCCATCCAGATCGAGGTGCAACATGCGGTTGTTGCCACGGTCGAGGGCGACAATCCGCTCAGGGGAGAAACGTTTGTCGATGAAGATCTTGTGGGTGTTCTTGAAGTTCCACGGTTCTACCGGGCCACCGAACACCTGCTTGAACTTGCCCGTGCGGTCGAAGACGAAGATCCAGCTCTTGCCGTAGCCGTCCACGATGTAGATGTCGCCGTTGCTCGCCACATCGCAGCCGGTCAGTTTCAGCGCGCCCTTGTCGGCGGGGAAAGCATCCTTGGGAATTTCCAGGACCACCTTGCCGTCGAGGTCGCACTTGATGAAACGGTTTTCGTTGAGCACCGAGGCAAAGATATACTCCTTGCCCTCATCCTTGCGGATCACGAAACCGTGCAGGGAGTTTGGCACCTTGAGCACTTTGAGGAACTTGCCATCAGGACCATAAACAAGGAGGCCACCCTCCTTGTTGTCCTGAACGCTGACATAAAAGTTGCCGGAGCTGTCGCAGGCGATCTCACCGTGGCTGTTGCCCAGATTCTCCTGCCCGGGAGGCGCGGCGATGAAGTCGGGAAGAAGGGAGTAGGTCACCTCGGCGCAGGCGGTTGAGGCCATTGCGAGGATTGGAAGCAGGGATAAAAGTTTCATGATTCGTATGCAGTTAGCTTTCTGGGTTATCGGTGGTCAAGCATTCTCGCTCGCAAGGAAAAAGACGAAGCGGAAAGGATCGCTCTAAGGGAGAAACCAAAGGGACCCACACTGAAATGGAAATCCCCTTGGCCAAGGGCCTGTCCGAACCGGGCACGAGTCTCGAGTAGAGACACTTTCCGGTCAGAACGAACCCGAACACTTGAAGCTCGAACTCCCGTTTAATGACTGCCTTTGTGGGGAGATAAACCCTGCGGAATCTGCTAATTTGGTTTTCAAATCTCGTCCGATCCCTATCAGACTTTCTGCGGCCCAGCCGCTCCTCCCACCTGTCACACGGGCCTCATGTACTTTCGCAGGCTGATCATTCCATTCCTGCTTTCGGCAGCCAGAGTGCTCGCTGCAGACGGCACGTGGACTGGTGTCTCGGGCGGAAACTGGAGTGACTCGACGAAATGGGCCTCGGCCGTCGTGGCGGATGGAGCTGGCTTCACCGCCAATTTCAACACCCTCAACCCAACCTCGGACACCACCGTCAATCTCGATTCAGCCCGGACTCTCGGCAACCTCCTGTTCGGAGACACGGACCCCGCCAGCCCCGCCTCGTGGACCTTGTCCAATACTGGAAACGCCACAAACAGGCTGACCCTCTCAGGCACCACGCCGACCATCACGGTCAGCGCGCTCGGCCTTGGGAAATCCGCAATCGTCAGCGCCGTCATCGATGGCACGACCAGTCTCACGAAAGCCGGTGTCGGTATGCTCGTCCTCAGCGGGGCGAACACCTACACGGGCACCACTGACATCAGTGCCGGCGTCCTCAATGTTGCGTCTCTGACCGACTACGGCGTTGCCGGATCGCTCGGGGCCCGCTCAGCCGCTTCCGAAATCGCCAG
>JAIYDT010000573.1 GCA_027487355.1 Verrucomicrobiaceae bacterium | reverse complement strand
GGAGCCCCGACCGACACTGGCATGATCAGCAGCGGGGTGCTGCCTTCCATCACATAGGTCCGCTGCTTGCTGAGCGAGACCTTGACGCGGACCGCCGAGGGGTTCGTCGGCAACTTGGCCGGACGGTCATAGGCCTGATAAGCGGCCAGGCCGGAGCTTCCGACTTGCAGGTTGCAGGAGGAAAGCGCGAGTGCCGCTGCAGCGAGCCCGGCCGTGCTGAGGATTCGGAGAAGTTTCATGGTGGTGGTGACGACAGGCGATTGGAGACGGATGATGGTTGGATTGCAAGTCACGGCAAGGGTCGGCCTTCATTGTTTGCGTTCCCAGCTTTCGACCCGACCATTCACGAACAAGACGGTGGCCCTGTCTTCTGGAACGTAGTCGATCTGTGGGCCGAGCCCGAAATCGATGGAACGATAGCCGAATCCCCCAGGTCCCAGGCAGGCCCCCTGCGGAACGCGACCGTAGCCTCCCCAGCCGTATCCCGCGATGAAGGTGTTGGTGACAACCGGGCGTGACCCCGTATAGACCCATCGCTCGGTCGATTTTCCAGAGCGGGATCCCGAGTAGCGGCGGCTGGGATCACCCCATGCCAGGGAGACGCCGCGCATCGACATTCCACGGTCGACCTGTCCCTGCTCGACAAGCCGCTTCTCACGCTCACTCAGCAGCGCGAAACGTCCGGGATTTTCGGCGATCCGGGCCTGCGGGGTGGAGGTCGTGCAGGACACGGCACCCATCAGCGGGAGCAGCAGGAGAAGAAGGATTTTCATCCCCGATGAGTAGAGCGGCCGGGCTCACAATGCAACGCCGCGCCAATGAATTTGCACGATGTCTGAAACGGGCTTGCCAAGATCGAATCAGGCGCAGCAATGTCGCCGCGAACTCCCTAAATTGCCTGATGTCAGACCTGCTCGAAGACGACGACCTTACCTCCGCCCTCAAGAAATGCCCCGAGTGGGAACTTGAGAAGAAATCCATCACGCGCACCGTGGAATTCGAGGAATTCATGGATGCGATCGACTTCGTGAACGATCTCGCCGAGATCGCCGAAGAGGCCCAGCACCACCCGGACATCACGATCCGCTACACCAAGGTTTCCCTGAAACTGACCACCGACGACGCCGGCGGCATCACCGAGCTCGACATCGAGCTCGCTCAGCGCATCGACAACCTCATCGACTGATCGAACCGGAGTTCACCCCGATTTTCCAAAAGCCCGCCGCCGTCAAGGTCGCGGGCTTTTTAACTTCCAAGGTCCAACGGGAGAGAAAGCACGAAATCCTAAATTCGAAATTCGAAACGAAGAGCAGGTTTTTCTCGCAACTTCTCTTCCTTGAAACTGAAAGCTGAACACTTGAAACTCTCTTCTCCTATCGCGGCAACATGATCTCTTCGTCCGTCAGCCCGGTGAGCTTCTTGAGTCCGGCGACGAGACGTTGCAGCGTGAAGAACAGGAAGCCGATGACCGGCACCATCACCACGGCGAAACCCCAGCCGGTGATCTTCGCCACGATGCCGTTGTAAACCTCCAGCGCGCCAGGAGCCGAGTGGTCGAACGAGCGGAACAAGAACCACGACAGCCCGAGATTGATGATCGCGCTGATCAGGAACGAGGTGGCGAAGAGGCAGGTCGATTTGAACAGCAGCGACTGGTAGCCGGCCTGCAAGGAGTTTTCTTCGATGCGCTTCTCGATTTTCGGGATGTCAAAGATTGTGTCGTTGTAGAGGAAGGTGCGCAGCAGCGAGCTCGGCGTGCGCGCGGAGAGGACGATGGCAATGCCCAGCACCAGTGGGATCGAGGCTTCCTTCAATCCGTAGAGCATGCCCGCGCCGGGTTTCACCGTGCCGTCCTTGTTCCAGAGATAAAGCGTGAGTCCACCGGTGAGCAGCACCGAGATCAGGCCGATGGCGGAGAAGAAGTTCCCTTTGCGGGTCTTGAGAAAAAACCAGATCCCGTAGCCCAGCGGCAGCACCAGGGCAAGGATGAGGGCCTTCATTGGTCCGAGGTGCCAGGGCTTGGCGACCTTGCCGAGATGTTCCTGCATGGCCGGATCCTTGCTGAGGTAGCTGAGGACCAGCACCGGTATCAGCACGTTGATGAAAATGTTGGCGAGGGGATTCTCCTGCGTGGTCTTCGTTTCGGCCATGTGCGGGTGTTTCTGACAGACACAAAAAAAAAGGCACGGAGGAAATCCCCGTGCCTTTGGTGACGAAAATGTCGATTTCAGACGGTGCCGAAGATCGTCTTGCCGCTGGAAAGCAGGTCGTCGCAGGCTTCCTTCATGCGCGCGCAGAGGCCGAGCTCGGCTTTCTTGAGATACGAACGAGGGTCGTAGGACTTCTTGTCGCCGACCTCGCCGTCAATCTTCAGCACGCCTTCAATGTTCTGGCAGACGTGCGTCACGATTGGACGGGTGAAGGCATACTGGGTGTCGGTGTCGATGTTCATCTTCACCACCCCATAGTCGAGGGTCTCGCGGAGATCGCTTTCCGAGGTTCCGGAGCCACCATGGAACACGAGGTCCATCTCGGCAGCCGGGCCGTGCTTGTCGGTGACGGCCTTCTGGCCATCGCGGAGGATCGTCGGCTTCAGTTTCACTGCGCCGGGCTTGTAGGCACCGTGGACGTTGCCGAAGGTGGCGGCGAAGAGGAAGCGGCCGATCGGGGAAAGGGCTTCGTAAACCTCGACCATGTCCTCGGGGGTCGTGTAGAGCTTTTCGGAAGGAAGTCCGGAGGTGTCGTGACCGTCTTCCTCGCCACCGACGCAGCCGGCCTCGACTTCAAGGATGATGTCGAGTTCGGCGCACTCCTTGAGAAGGGCCTTCGAGATCTCCAGGTTCTCGGCGAGCGGCACGACCGAACCATCGAACATGTGGCTCTGGAACAGCGGGCCTTTTCCGGCGGCGATGCGCTCGCGGGAGGCTTGAAGGAGGGGCTTGAGGAAGCCGTCAACCTTGGCCGGATGGCAGTGGTCGGTGTGGAGGGCGACGAGGATGTCATATTTCTCGGCAAGGCGGTGGCAGGCCTCGGCCAGCACGATGGCACCGAAGGCGGCGTCCTTCACGGAGGTGCCGGAAGCGAATTCACCACCGCCGGTGGAAACCTGGATGATGCCGTCGGACTTGGCTTCGGCGAAGGCGCGGAGGGCACCATTGATCGTCGGGATCGAGGTGACGTTGATCGCGGGGTAGGCGTAACCGCCTTTCTGGGCGGAATCGAGCATGGCCCGGTATTGGGCGGGAGTGGCAACTGGCATGACGTGGGCAGGGGTAAACAGCCCGCGTGCCAAGGACAAGGCTGAATCCGACGCTCCAGCCTCAAGGGCGGAATGAGTCAGGTGAATCCACCACCGGGAGCTGGTGGATTTTCTCTGCTTTTCTCTTGCACATGCCTGGAGCGGCCCGTAAACCTCCGGCCCCGCCGCAAGCGGGGTCCAGACAAGAGGGGTAGATGCCCGAGTGGCTAAAGGGGGCAGACTGTAAATCTGCTAGCGTAAGCTTACGATGGTTCGAATCCATCTCTACCCACCATCTTG
>JAIYDT010000378.1 GCA_027487355.1 Verrucomicrobiaceae bacterium | reverse complement strand
GGCGGCAACGGCGGCGATGTGGGCGACAACTCGAACTACGATGGATACGCGAATTCGATCTACACGATGGCGATCGGGGCCTACGACAGCCAGAACCGCCGGGCCTATTACAGCGAGCCCGGAGCGAACCTCATCGCGGTCGCTCCTTCCAGCGGTGACACTCCCGCGCTCGGGATCACCACCGTTGATCGCTCGGGAAGCGCGGGCTACAACACCGGAACGACTTCGGGTGAAATCTCCGACGTGAACTACACCCAGAACTTCAGTGGCACCTCGTCCGCCACTCCGACCATGGCAGGCATCGTCGCGGACCTGCTTCAACGCAAGCCCACCCTCGGCTGGCGTGATGTGCAGGAAATCTTCATCCGCAGCGCGAAGAGGGTGAATTCCACCAACAGCGGCTGGGCCACCAACGGCGCCGGTTTCCGTTTCCACCACGACTACGGCGCGGGCCTCGTCGATGCCGCAGCCGCGATCACCCTGGCGTCCACCTGGACCAACCTCCCTGCCGCCGCCACCCCCGCCGTCAGCAGCCAGACCGGCCTGAGTGTTGCCATCCCCAACAACAACGCCGCCGGCATCACCCGCACGTTCGACATGTCTTCCAGCAACCTGCGGATCGAGCAGGTGACGGTCAATGTCGGCATCAATCACAACTCGAGTGGCGACCTCGCCATCACGCTGACCTCGCCGACCGGGATGGTGAGCAGGCTTTCCGAAGGGCACGTCGATCCGAATAACCACTTCAACGGCTGGACCTTCATGTCCACGCGCCATTGGGGAGAGAACTCCGCCGGCACCTGGACCCTGAAGATCGTGGACAATACCAACGGCAACGCCATTGCCGGCTCCCTTTCCGAGGCGACCCTGACCCTCTACGGCACCAGTGCGACCCCGGTGAATCCGCCGCCGCTCGTGCAGATCACCTCGCCAGCGGATGGCACGGTTTACAGCCCTGGAGCGACGGTGAATGTCTCGGTCAATGCCTCGGACACGGTCATCGGAGGCGGCCCAGGTACGGTCACGCAGGTGCAGCTTCTCGACAACGGCAGCGTGGTGGCGACCGACACGACCTCGCCCTATTCCTTCTCCCTGACACCATCTCTTGGAGCACATTCACTGGTCGCCCGGGCAACCGACAATGGAGGCGCGGTGACCAATTCCGCAGCGGTCAACATCACCCTGGCCAACTCCCCTCCCCTGATCACGGCCGCCGGCATTGGTTCCTCGCCAGCGTATGATGACACCGCGTTGACGGTCACCGGCGTGGTGGCCAGTGACCCCGACGGCACCGTGCCGACGATTTCCCATCAATGGCAGTCCAGCACGGACGGGATCGCCTTCACGGATGTGTCCGGCCTGACTTCGAACACCCTGCCGGCGAATCCCGCGCGGTCTGGCTTGGTATGGCGCTGCAAGCTGGTGGCCTCCGACGGCATTGCCTCCGGTGCGGAATTCTTCACCAACGGCGTCAACCTCGTCGACCGTCCCACGACCACGGCGGCTCCCGGGGCTGCCTACAACTATCAAAGCGGCCTCGTCATGCGCTCCGGTGGTGGAGGCGTGACCCGGGACGCCATCATCCATGAGTTCAGCCAGGGACCATCCGGATCCTCCGAGTGGATCGAGATTCTCGTGCTTCGAAACGCAAACCTCCGATACTGGGATCTCGAGGATACCGCAGGAAACATCCTCCTCTTCCAGGACACTGCCGTCTGGGAGAACATTCCCGCAGGGACCAGAATTGTCATTTACAATGGATCGGTCGGTGTTCCGAAGGATCCGATTCTGCCAGCGGACGACACCGATCCCTCCGATCGCAGGATGGTTCTCTCCAGCACCAATGCGACTTATTTCGATCCAACCTACGACCCTTGGCTGCCACTCGCGAATGGTGGAGACGGAATCTTTCTTGTGGACGACGCAAGCATCGTGGTTTCCGAAGTCGGTTATGGAAACGACACCTCCGCTGCAATCAATGTTGGAGCGGTCGGCTCTGGAAAGGCCGCCTACTACACGGGCAACACCGATGAGGGCGCGGACTTGGCCGTAAACTGGACAACGACGACCAGCCTGTCGGCACGATCGTTGAGGGTTGAGAGGGCCCTTGGAGATTTGTTCATTTCGGAATATGTCGAGGGCTCTGGAAACAACAAGGCGCTGGAGATCTACAATCCTTCCGCTTCGGCTGTCGACCTGACCGCAGCCGGCTACAAGGTGGAGATCTACTACAACGGGTCCTCAGTGGTAGGGGCGACCTTGAACATGACTGGAACTCTCGCTGCGGGAGGCGTATTCGTCCTGAAGAACAACGCCACCACTGGTGTCATCTCATCGGTTTCCGCTCAGATCTCGAATACGAATGTCAACTTCAACGGTGACGATGCGATCTTGCTGAAGAAAGGCACCGTGACTGTTGACAGCTTCGGGCAGGTTGGAAGCGACCCAGGGACGGCTTGGACCGCCGGGAGCTATTCCACTGCCGAAAGCACCCTACGGCGCAAGTCATCGATATCGCAGGGCGACACGAATTCTTCAAACGCTTTTGATCCGTCAATCGAGTGGGATTTATTCGCGGTGGACACGGTTTCCGGTCTGGGCAGTCATACAGTCGCCCCGGCCTCACCCGCGCTCGTGGTCTCCATCAATCCGACCAGTTTCGCCGAGAACGCCGGAGCAAGTGCCGCCACGGGAACCGTCACGGTCAGTCAGGCTCCCACCACGAACCTGACCGTCACGCTGTCCTCATTGGACCAGTCGGAGCTCACCGTTCCCGCCACCGTCACGATCCTGGCCAACCAGACCACGGCGACCTTCGCGGTGGCGGCGGTTGATGATGCTTTGTCCGACGGCACCCAGAGCGTGGTGATCAATGCCTCCGCATCCGGCTACACGCAGGGTTCGGCAACGGT
>JAIYDT010000077.1 GCA_027487355.1 Verrucomicrobiaceae bacterium | reverse complement strand
GGCTAGGCGGTAGTGGATTCGCCGGTCCCTTGGGCTTTTGCTTGTCCCGACGGCCGGGTCTGCCTTGAATTGATCCGCATCCATCATCCTATGAAACGATCCATCCTGATTCCTGCCCTTGCGGCGGTGTTTTCCTTTGCCGCCAACGCTGCTCCCGACGCGAAGCCCCTCAAGGCATTGCTGATCCTTGGCGGCTGCTGTCACGACTATGCCACCCAGAAGGATCTCCTGAAGGCCGGCATCGAGGAGCGCACCAACATCACGGTGGACGTCTGCTACTCGGCGGACAAGGGCACGAAGGCCACCTTCACCTGCTACGAAAAGGAGAATTGGGCGGAAGGCTATGACGTGATCATCCACGACGAGTGCTCGGCCGACATCAAGGACCTCGCCGTCGTCAACCGCATCCTCGCTCCGCATCGTGCCGGCACTCCGGGAGTGAATCTCCACTGCGCCATGCACTGCTATCGCACGGCCGCCAACGTCGGCAAACCGGTTGAGTCCGGCACCGACGGTTCATTGTGGTTCGACTACCTCGGCCTCCAGTCGAGCGGCCACGGCGCGCAGCTCCCGATCGATGTGAGCTATGTCGATCCGGCCAGCCCGATCACCAAGGGCCTCGACAACTGGACCACCATCAAGGAGGAGCTTTACAACAACATCAGCGTCCATCCCGGCATCACCCAGGTCGCCAAGGGCAAGCAGGGCAACTCCGAAACCATCATCGCCTGGACCAACCTCTATGGCGACAAGAAGACCCGCGTGTTCTCGACCACCCTCGGCCACAACAACGAGACGGTGTCCGACAAGCGTTACCTCGACTTCGTGACCCGCGGTGTCCTTTGGGCCGCCAACAAGCTCGACAAGGACGGCAAGCCGCTCCCCGGTTACGGTCGCCCGACCGCTGCGACGAAGTGAGCCTCACGAGTTCCTGATTCTCCAAGCCTCCGTCGGATCTTCCGGCGGGGGCTTCTTGCTATGTCCGTCAGCCATGCTGGTGGTTTGACACCTTGATCACCGCAGAGGTACTGAGGATTCGGAGGTCACGGAGGAAGTTTGAATTTGGTTGCGACGGATAAGGCTCCGGCGAAGGACTTTGAATCCTTTCCCCTTTTGCCTCCTCCTCAACCTCCGTGCTCTACGGTTTCTGGTGCGTCCGCGATGACAAGCGATTGGCAATTCAGTCGAAGATCCGCCTTTTTGTGGGCTTGCCAGGGATTCGGCAGCCTACTTGGTGGCGATGACAGCCAATCCGCCGAGCATCATGGCTCCACCGAGGAACATGCGGGCGGTGATCTGCTCTTTCAGGATGAAGCAGGCGAGAAGGATGGAGATGAGGATGCTGCCCTTGTCGATCAGCGCGATGGTGGAAACCTCGCCGTCCTTGAGTGCCTTGTAGTAGAAGATCCACGAGCCAGCGGTGGTGAGCCCGGAAAGGCCAAGCCAGAGGTAGTTTTCCTGTGTGAGGTCCTTCAGGGACTTCATCGGCACCTGGAGAACGGCGAAGAGCAGCACGAAGACCACCACGAACAAGGTCCGGACGGTCAGCCCCGCCTCGCCAGAGATTCCGACCAGTCCCTTCTTGGCAATCACGGAGGTCATGCCCGCGAAGCACATGGAAAGGATGGCGAAGGGGATCCAGGGTTTCATGGCCGGGTGAACACGAGGAAGTGCTGCCACGGCAGAGATGGATCGTTGCGGACCAACTTGAAGCCGGCGCCTTCGAATTCGAGGCGGGCCTGGGCTTCGGTCATCTTGTGGAGGGCCTTGATCGGAACCTTCGGGTCCTCGCCGCGGAACTCCAGAAGATAGATCTGTCCGCCGGGCTTGAGGGCCTTGAAGAGGGAGGCGAGCATTTCCTTCGGGTGATCGAACTCGTGGTAGGCATCGACCATCAAGGCTCCATCGAGGGAGTTCGCGGGGAGTTTAAGGTCATTGATCGCGCCGAGGTGCGGCTGGACGTTGCTGATGGCGAGTTCGGCGGACTTCTTCTTCAGGAAATCGAGCATCTCCGGCTGGATGTCGATCGCGACGACCCTGCCCTGGGGCACCATGGGTGAAATACGAAAGCTGTAGTAGCCCGAGCCCGCGCCGATGTCGGCGACGACGGCGTCCGGCTTCAGTTTCATCAAGGCGAGGGCCTTGGTGGGAGCTTCCTCCTGCTCGCGGTTGTCGCGCTCCAACCAGCCGATCGCGGGGTGACCCATGACGTGGGCGATTTCCCGGCCATGGAAAAACTTGCCGATGCCATCGGGCGAAGCGGTTGCCTCGGTGTAGTCCGGCTGGGTCGGAATCGTGGCTTCGGGCGATGGAGTCACAACCTGCACCGACGCGGGAGCCTGTTGGGGCTTGGCAAGGCGGATGGCGGTGATGGTCAGGCCGACGATCAACGCGATGATCGGGATGGAGATGAGAGCCGCGACGAGTTTGCGCATGGGGAGGAAATGACTAATGACTAATGACTAATGACTAATGACTAATGACTAATGACTAATGACTAATGACTAATGACTAAATCCTAATGACTAATGAAGAGGAGATGGTGGGTCGTTGATTCGGCGTTCGGTCTTCGTTTGGCACTTGGCACTTGGCACTTGGCACTTGGCACTTCAGCGACTTTGCGGCGGCACGAGGATCTTGAGTTCGTGGATGCTCCAGTAGAGCCCGGGGGCGGAGCCGGTTTGGGTGACTCGGATGAAGCGGGCAGGGGCGGGGGGGAAATGAAGCTCGGTGACGGGTGAGGTGCCGATGCCTTGGGCGAGAGCGCTGTGCCAGGTTTGGCCGTCTTCGGAGAGCTCGACCTTGCTGTTGCGGGGGTAGTCGTTGCGGGACTTTCCGGAATCGAGGACGATGCCCTGGACAAGTTCGACCGCAGGCAGCTCGAGGGTCATCCACATGCCCGGCGACTGTTCCTTGTTGGTGGTCCAGCGGGTGGCGTCGTTGTGGTCGAGGGCCAGAGGCAAAGCGGAACCGTTGAAGTTCGAGGTCAGTTTCCAGGTGCTCTGGCTGTCGACGAGTTTGGGCAGGAGGCTTTCGAGTTCGGCGATGGTCCAGGGTTCCTTGCGCTTGGCGGTGGCGGCCCGAAGTCCCTTCACCTCGGCGGCGGTGGGGATGGGGCCCTGATTGCCGAAGGCATTCCTCACGTAGCCAGCGATGTCGGCGATCCATTGGTCGGAGTTGGTGGCCATGGGCATCATCTGGGACTCGTAGGTCTTGCCCTTGATTGGACCGGCGAGGCCGTGAAGAAGAACGCGCATGACCGAATCGCCACGGCGCACGGTCGCGGACCCTGCAAGCGGCGGGGCCAGGGTCTGGCTTTCATTTCCGGCCATCGGCATGCCTTTTCCATCGAAGCCATGGCAGGCGAAGCAGACGGAGGTGAAGATCTCCTGGCCGCGGGCGAGGGAGGCTTTTTGTTCCTTGGTGAAATCGCCACTGGCGAGCTTCGGTGGCTCGGCGAGGAGCTTGCTGCCGATTTCGCGGATGCCGACGGAAGTGCTGCTGGCCACGAGGGCCTGGGCCTTGGCCTTCCATTCCGGCCAGTTGAGGAGGCGTCGGGTCATGACGACCTGGAGCTGGACGTTGGGATCCTTGTCGGACTCCAGGGCGTTGACCTTTGCCTGCAGGTTCGGATTTCCACCGGGTTTCTTGAGCAGTGACTCGGCCACGCGGAT
>JAIYDT010000454.1 GCA_027487355.1 Verrucomicrobiaceae bacterium | reverse complement strand
GCCCTCCTCAGCGAGGATCCCCAGGAATCGCTCGACGACATCGACTACGATGAAGGCGAGGAAGAGCCGGGTCCTCCCGAACTCACGGCCATTCACGAGGCATTCGTCGGGTCCGAAGAGGAAGAGTGACCCCATTTCAAACCATCATCCCCTGAGCCATGATCCCGATTCCAAGTCCTCTGCATCCCGCCATTGTGCATTTCCCCATCGTTCTGATCCTGCTTGGAACGTTCGTGGCCATCGTGGCCGCCTTCACCCGGCGCTGGCATCTGCCTTGGCTCTCGGCAGGCCTTCTCACGCTGGGGGCGATTGGCGCGACCTGGAGTGGAGGTGAGGATGAGGAAAAGGCCGGGAACCTTTCACCGCAAGCCGACAGGATCCTCGAAGAGCATGAGGAATGGGGCGAACGCACGCGAAATGTCGGGATCGCCGCCGCTGTTCTCGGCGTGGCAGCGTTGATGGTTGCCGGGAGGTTTCCGAAGTTGGCCTGTGGCCTCTCCACGGCGACGGCCCTCGTGGCGATCGGCGCGAGTTATTGTGTTGCGGAGACGGGCCACTATGGAGGACTGCTCGTTTACAAGCACGGGGCAGGTGTTGAGAAGGCAGCTGATCTCACAGGGCGTGGGGCCGCTCAGGACTGAGGGGGAGGTTTCAGATTCGTCGTCATCCGCCGCCCTCCGAAAGGAATCGGTGCAGGTGGACGTTGTTTCATCAAGACTCCATGACTGCCCGATTCCTCTGCTGCCTGCTTCTGTCGTTCTGCTTCGAGGTTACCGGCATCGCCGCGCCCGCGTCACCCGCCGTCGTGGACATCGAGCCGGTCTGGTCCGGGCACCCGGTGGGCTTTTGTCTGCTCACGCATGCGCCCTATCAGTTCGCAGCCTACTACGATGCCGAGCGACGGATGACCGTGGCGCAGCGTCGGCTCGATGAAACGAAGTGGACCTTCCAGCGCCTGCCTTCAAAGCTCGGCTGGGACTCGCACAACTACGTCACGCTGGCCCTTGATCGCGACCTCCGCCTCCATGTTGCGGGAAACATGCACAACATTCCGCTGGTCTATTTCCGCAGTGCGAAGCCGCTCGATGTTTCCTCGCTTCAGCAGGTGAAATCCATGACCGGCGACCGCGAAGCCCACGTCACCTATCCGGTGTTCCTGAAGAGCAAGAGCGGCCAACTTGTCTTCCGCTACCGGAATGGCAGCAGCGGAAATGGCGATGATCTCTACAATGTTTACGACGAGAAATCCGGCAACTGGAGCAAGCTCGTTGACAGTCCGTTGATCAGTGGTGAGGGAGAGCGCAGTGCCTATGCGATTCCTCCGAAACAGGGGCCTGACGGACGTTTTCATCTTCTCTGGGTCTGGCGTGATACCCCGGACTGCGCGACCAACCACAGCCTTTCCTATGCCCGCAGCGATGATCTTGTCCACTGGAGTGATTCATCAGGCAAGGAAGTCAAGCTACCCATCACTTATCAATCCGCCGAGATGATCGACCCCGTCCCACCTGGCGGAGGATTGATCAACATGAACCGCGAGCTCGGCTTCGACAATCAAGGCCGACCGGTGGCCACCTATCACAAGTATGACGAGCGCGGCGACCTCAATGCCTACGCCGCCCGAAAAGAGGGAAGCGCCTGGAAGATCGTGAAGGTCAGCGATTGGCGCGACCATCACGTCGTATTCAGCGGAGGGGGATCGATCGACATGCCCGTCCGGGTGCAAGCGGTCGAGGCGATCGGAAATGGCCGGCTCACCCTCGGATACCGCAGTGAAAAGGGTTCCGGCACTTGGGTGCTCGATGAGGCGACGCTGCTTCCAATCCCCGGTGCGAAGGCACCCCCGAAAGCACCGGGACTACCGCGTGAGCTGGCCAGGGTGAGTTCCACATTTCCCGGCATGAGGTTCAAGTCTTGCGGGGAGATCGGTGATGCAAGTGGCACGCGCTATCAACTCACCTGGGAAACGCTGGACACCAACCGCGACCAGCCGCGTGAGGGTCCATTGCCGGCCGCCGCGATGCTTCGCGTGGTGGCACTGCCTTCCGTGAAATGATCACATGCTGAGAAAACGGTGCTGCGCCGCGTGCTGGGTGCCGAGCTCCAACAGCGTCGCGGCATCCGCACCGAGTTCCTTTTCAATCACATCATACTCGCGCTTCAGGTTGGTGTGGATGAGATAGGGATTGTCGGTGTTGATGCAGTAGGGGATCTCGTTTCCAACAAGATCATGGACGAAGCTCGCGACCGTGGCGTAGTCGGGGACCACGCGGGTCACGAGATTGACCGTCGGGCAGATCTCCAGGCAGATGTTGTCTTCGCGCAACAAGGTGATGAGCGTTTCGCGTTGCTTTCCGGTGGCGTTGCGCAGCTCGATGCCGTGGCCGATGCGGTCAGGGTGGATGGCCTCGATGACCTTCTGCATGCCCTTGGGGCCGGTGGCGCTGCTTTCACCGACATGATAAGTGATCTTGAGACCTGCCTTGCGCGCGGTTTCCATCATCGCGGCGACCTCGCTCATCCACGGCTTGCTGAGTTCGAGAGAACGCGATTCGGGTCCGGCCATGTCGATGCCCACCACGCCGTTCGCACCGTTGAGCGAACCCCGGCTGCGCCACTTGATCGCGGCGTCGATGATCTGCCAGTTGGCTTCGAGTGAAAGATCGCGGCCGAGCGAAAGGATGATGCCGGTGGCGACGCCATAGTGAAGGGTCGCACGCTCCAGTCCCTGCATGACCGCGAGAATGATGGCATCCATCGTGTGCAGGCCATGACGACGGCGCTTCTGCGGATTGAAACGCAGTTCCAATGCCGTGACCTGGGCGCGGCGATAGGCCTTCGCCACCACCTGATAGGCCGAGACGCTGGCGGCCGAGGGCGAGGACTGGATTTCCTCGGTCACCTGGAAATAGCGGCCGAGGAAGTCATCGAGCGATTTCACCTGATCCGGCCGCGCGGTGAGCGAATCGTGGAACGAGGTGAAGTCCACGAACTCGGTCCGCAGGCCGTTGTCGCAGAGGATTTCCCAAAGCACCGATGACGGCACCGCCCCGCCGAGGTGGATGTGCAGGTCATTCATGACGGTTAGAATGAGGGATGGAGCCATCGCTTGGCAATGCCAGAGGCGGTGGCGAGATCGGAACACGGGGCGGAATCATGCCCGGGAAAAGCTCGTCGCGGGCCATTCGGACAAGCAAAACGGGCACCCGGTTTCCCGGATGCCCGCCCGAACAAGCGAGGTGCCACGGAAATCAGTTTGCTTGCAGCGAGATGCGATAGAAGGCCTTGCCGACCGGCGGTGCGGGATCCGTCCAAGTGGCGCTGGATCCTGTCGCGACCACCGTGGCAAGGTTCGTCCAGGAACTCAGGGAGTCGCTGCGTTGCACGACAAAGACCAGCCCGTTCGCCGACGGCCAGGTGAGGGTCGATCCGTTGAGGCTGCTGGCGAAGAGCGAGCTGCCGCTGTTAGGGATGAGTCCGAGACGATACTCGGCGAAGTTCGTCGTGCCATCGCCATCGTCGTCACCATCGGCCGTCTGGGTGAGGTTGCCGAAGTGGATGGTTTCCCAGTTGTCAGCCATGCCGTCGTGATCGCTGTCGGCGCTGGTGCTGGCGAGAAACTCGCTGGTCGCCAGAGCGCGACTGCTGATGCGGATCTCGTCGAGGTCTCCGGTGAAGCTGTCGAAGCCACCGAAGTTTCCAGCAGCATTGAACTCGGTCTGCCCGATGACCCAGACCGCGCTTCCAGCGGAGGCGGACCAGGCCCCGTTGATCGCAAGCGTGCCCTCCAGAACATAACCGGCGTCACCTGGTGCCTTCAACCAGAGTGACAAGGTGGTGGGACTGACGGTCACCGCGGTGGAGTACCAACTTCCGGCGGCGATGCTGCGGGTGCTGACGATTTCCCTGGCCGTGGTGGCTCCATCGACGAGGCCCGCCACGACCTGGTTGGCCGTATTGAGCTTCAGGGTGAAGGGTGCCTGATAAGGTGCGGCGGCGGCGGTGGGGTTTCCTCCCTTGCCAATGATTCCCTGTGCCAGCCCGGTGCGGGTGGTGCGGAAGGAGGCCTCCACGGTGAGCGAGGTGAATGCGGTCGAGTTGATCGGAGCATTCCCCGGTGTGTAGAGATTGTCGCAGACATAGCGGTTTCCATCTACTGCCACGAATGCCAGCGAGGCGGTGTTCATCGCGGAGGTGTAGGTGATGTTCGGCTCAGCGACCCGCGTGCTGTAGGCCGGGGCGGTGTATTCGGCGTAGGTGATCATGTCGTTGCCCTTGCCGGTGACATCCTGCACGGCACCGGCGATCTGCGGGTAGGCCACCGCCCCTGTGGTTTTCTCCTCGAAGCGCCAGTAGGCAAGCGTCGGCGGGGCCGAGTCCGCGACGATCGGATGGGTTCCCTCGTGGTATTCCACACGGTCGATGCGGCCATCGGAGTCCGAGTCCGCCGAGCCATTCACATGGGCCGTGGCCTCGGCCAGAGTCTCGCCTGCCAGCATGAAATACTTTACCTCCCAGCCGTCCGGCAGCCCGTCGAGATCCAGATCGGGAGAGGAAAGCTGGTTCGTGGGCGTGGTGATCGCGAAGTACTCGGTGACGTTGTCGAAGAGGTCGCCATCGGGATCCGCCGCTGGATCGCAGGCTTCGAGGGTTGTGAAGAATTGGATCTCCCAGCCATCGCTGATCTGGTCACTGTCGTCATCGGGAAAGCTGGAGCGTGAGTTCGGCAGCGTGGCGGCGGCGAACTCGGCGGCGTTGGTGCTGTAGTCCCCGTCCGGATCGCTGATTGGAAGCTGGACGAGGCTGCCGAAGTAGTTGATTTCCCAGCCATCCGGGAGCGTGTCCACATCACTGTCGGGAAATGATGCGGCACTGTTGGGATTCGTGGCGGCGGTGAATTCCTGGACGTTGGTGCAGAAGTCGTTGTCCGGATCATCCCCGCCGGACCAGGTGGTGAGGTCGCCAAAGTTGCTCGTTTCCCATGAATCGGGGAGCCCGTCGAAATCGCTGTCGGGATCGATTCTTGTCAGCGAGCCGGTGGAGGTCAGGAACTGATAAGCTCCATCCGGAGACATCCAGGCAGTGCCGACCTTGGTCCAGCCGTCGATGCTGAAGGTCGTGCCAAAGGTTTCGATGAGCGTGGCGGTGTTCACCAGCGGATAGGTGGTGCCGATGACGGAGGAGGCTCCGCTCAGGTTGATCGTGAAAGCGCCATTGAAGGTGAAGGCAACCGTGCCGGTGACAGTGTTGAAGGCCCCGGATGTCCCGATCGCGAAGGCCAGCTTGCCGGTATCGGCCAGCACGGCTCCGCTGGCTCCGACGACGCTGATGTTTCCGGTGTAGGTGTTCGCACCGCTGAGGATCATCTGCCGGCCGAGGACGTTGTTGGTCGAGAGCACCAGGCTGCCCGTGCTGCCGGTGATGGGTGCGGTGACGTTGATCGATGCATTGTTGGAGAGGAGCGTCGTGGCCCCTGTGCCGGTGATCGTGATGCCGTTGCCGGCGAGGACGAAGGCAGTGGAGTTGTTGCTGGCATTGTTGACCGTCGCCCCATTCAGCGTGAGGTTGTTGAGGGTGATGACCGGCGCGGTGGCCGGGGCCGTGAAGGAGCCTTTGTAGATGAAGTTGGCACCGGTCATCGTCAGTGAATCCCCGGCGAAGGTGTAACTCAGGGCGCTGTCGGCAGGGCTTCGCAATGAGAGCCCGGAGTTCACGAAATAAGCATTTCCGGAGGCAGGTGCCAGACCGTTGGACCATGAAAGGCTGGACGCCAGCGAGCTCGTGCCGATGCCGTTGGTGGTGTTGAGCGTGACATCCGCGCAGAAGGCGGGGTTGGTCATGGCGAGAGAGGCAAAGGCCGACGCGGCGATGACTGCGAAGGACCGTTGGCCGGAAAGGTCCTTGTGGAGGAGATGGATATTAGTCGGTTTCATGAATCTGGGGATTTGGAATTAGCATGCCGCCGATGACTTGGCTCAGATGTCCTCGTGGGTCGGTGATGGCATGAAACGCTCCGGTTCCGTTTGAGCAGGTTCCACCCCACATTGTTCCAGGCGCGCGCCGGAATGGGTCGTTTTGATTGTATTATTGCAATACAACCAAGCCCTGCCATGACTCATGCCTGTAACCATGACGCAGCCCATCCGCAGAATCCTGCTCACCGATCAGGTCGTCGAGGAGCTGCGCCAAGGCCTTCGTGAAGGACGCTGGAGCCAGGTGCTTCCGAGCGAGCAGGAACTTGTGCGCGAGCTCCAGGTCAGCCGCGTGACCGTGAGGAGGGCGCTTCAGCAAGTGGCCTTTGAAGGCTTGATCCGCTTGGGTGGAAAAGGCTGCCGCCATCAGGTCGAAGGCGCAGCCACACGTCCCGCCAAGTCCAAGGGAAAAGTCATCCGCTTGCTCACCTCTCGTTCACTGATGGAAATGGGCGCCCTGCATCTCGTCATCTGGGACAGCATCCGCGAGAAGATGGGAATCGCGGGCTACACCGTGGAGTATGAGCTTCACCCCAAGCTCTATCAAAAAATCAGCCCCACCGAACTCGCGCGGCTCGACTCTCTTCCAGGCACCGCCGGCTGGGTCCTGTTCTTTTCCACGGAGGAACTGCAGCGCTGGTTCTCTAACAACACCCGACCCTGCCTCGTCATCGGTCCGGTCTATCCGGGCATCCGGCTTTCCAATGTCTACCCGGACACCGTGGCCAGCGCCCGCCATGCGGCCGGACTGTTTCACTCGAAAGGCCATCGCGAACTCATCTATCTGATGGCCGCCGTCTCGACCCTCGGTGACCATCGTGGTGCGGAAGCTTTCCTCGAGGAATCCGCGCGCTTGGGGATGAACGCCCGCATCCACCACTACGGCGTCACCATCAAAGAGCTACGACGGAGCATCACCCAGACCCTGATGGCCAGGCCCCGCCCGACCGCGTTTTTTTCCTACAATCCACAGCAGTGTCTCACCCTGCTCGGCATGCTGCATCGCGCAGGACAGCAGATTCCGCGCGATGCCTCGGTGCTTGCCGGATGGGATGACACCGCCCTCGAATACACCGTGCCCACCATCGCCTGCTATCGCGTGAACGGGATCAAGACGGGCCACCGCGTCGCGCGACTGCTGATGGATCTCATTGAGAAAGGCATCGGCAAGACCCGCAGCCTCGCGATCGTGCCCGAGTTCGTCGCTGGGGAATCCGTCGGACGACTTGGAAGATGAGCCTCGCCCTCGTTCACTTCCGCCCCAGATGCCGGTTGATTGCGGAGTCCGCTTGGTCGCAGCGTTTGCGGCCTTGAGTGTCTGCGCGATTGTTTCGGACAATTTTGAAATCGACCGGTATTCTACCAATGCAAACCAACCCAATGAGATCCTCGCCCAGCCGCACGGTGACATTGATTCTGTTGCTCCTCATTGCCGTCACGATCTGGTGGTGGCAGTTGGAGAAGGTCGTCGTTCCCTCGTCGACCGGTCATGCCGGGACGAACCAGAACGGCATGCAGTCCTCACCGTCTTCCACCGCTGAGGAGAACGGGCCGCCTTCAGCTCGTGGCAAACGGCCGGATCTGCCAAAGACCGGATCAACAACCGGGCTTCCTGAAGTCCAAGGCGAGGAGATCGCCAGTTCCGCCGTCCACACCCGGATTCCCGCTGGTCACTCGCTGGTGACCGGCGGCTACCAGATGGGCGATGGTCACCATGAGTTCGTCGTGCTCACTCCGAAGTGGCTGGAGACCTCTTCGGGAAAGAAACAGATCCAGTTGGAATCAAGGATCCTGAACGTCGATGAGAAAGCGCTCCTCAGCACCGGCCTCAACAGCCTCGTCACCGGGGAACAGAAGATGCAGCAGAACGGTGAAGTCTGGACTCCGGAGGATGTCACCCGCACGCTGACCGATACGAAAGGGCTGAATTTGCTTTCGTCTCCTTCCATCGTGGTCAACGCCGGAGGCTCGGCACAGGTCCAGATCGGCAACACCCAAACGTCCTTCACCCTCGACCTGGTGGCCAGCGAAGCTCCCGATGGTGGCTTCGAGCTGAAGTCGGAGATCAAGCGGGTGGAATGATCAGGTCTTCACAAGATCGCGAGTCTGATGGCAGGCTTGTGAGATCAGCGCGCGGCATTCTTCGTCGCGTGCTTCTCATCATTGTTCTTCTTGTGGCTTTCCTGGCGTGGTGGAGTTTTGGAAGTAAGGACGAGCGTTCAGGGACCCGATCGGATGCTTCCCATGATGCGGCGGGGCAGGCATCCGGATCACCAATGGGTGCGAACCTTGAGGAGGGACCATCTCCCCGCGCCCCGAGGCCGCCCTTGGTGAAGGACGTCCGCAACGCCGGGTCCGTTGTCACCACCTCCAGGGTTCACGCCGTCATTCCCGAGGGAGACTCGATGGTCACCGGGGGCCATCTTAAAGCGGATGGCTCGCGTGAGTTCATCGTGATCAAGCCGGTCCTGGTGGACAACGGAGTTACGCAGTTCCTGATCAGCACTTCCATTTTCAAAATGACGGCAGCGGGACTTGAGTCCACGGGCTTGAAGAGTCTGGTGACGAACGTGGAGAAGAACGAACAGCATGCGGAGGTGTGGACGTCTGAGGCGGTGGAAGCCTTGCTGCGCAGTCGAGAGGGGATGGAGATGGTTTCGAGGCCGAGTGTTTTCCTGAAACCAGGTGCGACGGGAACGATCCGCAGCGGAGTCAAGGTCAGTCCCGGCGGCGGATTCAACGTCCAGCCGGACATTGCTCCGTCCGACGAGGTCAACTTTACCCGCATGACCATCGAAGCCAACGAAGCGCCCAATGGCGGCATCGAATTGAAGTTGGAAATCACGTCGGGGAGGTAGATCACTCAAATCCTTTCGTGTCCGCCATGCCCTTCGAAAGCTGGATGGCCTTTCCAACCAACGATCCGGTTTTCTCCATCGTGTTCCGTTCTTAGGTGGTATCCTTGCAGTTCTCGATCCAGATCACCGAGTTCATGGTGATGCCATAACTCGCTCCGGTGTCGGGAGGCATATCCTGCATGGCGGAGACAAAGAGATTGCCTCGAAGGATCATGCCTTCCGCCGAAGTGATCACGAGGTTCGGTCCGGCGCAGGATTCGAACAAGTTGTCCTCAATCTGGATGGTCCGGAACACCCAATCCGTCCGGGTGTTTTTCAAGAGGCAGGCCGTTCAAAGGCCGCTCTGACCCCCTCGGACGGCCCTCCACCCCCTTCGGACGCCTCTCGGTGCGACTCATTGACGCACCCACCCCGTTCTATTGCGACTCCGACCTCTTCTATTGAGACTCGGACCCGCTCAAAGGCCACTCCACCCCGTTCGAACGCCTCCCGACCCCGTTCAATCGGATCTCGGACCTCTTCAATCCGGAGCCGGGGCATTCCTGCCCCCAGGCCAGCCATTTCATCAGCCTGCAGCCACCTCTCCAGCCCCCCGCCGTCCCCCGTTTTCTCTCGCCCCCATTTCACCGGAAGCGCTAAAGTCCGGGCCAGCAAACGGTTCACCGCCCGCCATTCCTGAAGAGCCGCCATCCCTGCCATGAGCAAACCTTCAAGACGCACCATCGAAGTTCAAGGGGCATCGGTCACGGTGCTTTCGCAGGACAGGGAGGACATCTTCTGCCTGACGGATATCGCCAGATTCAAGAACCCCGACCACCCGGACGATGTAATCCGCAATTGGCTGCGCACCCGCAGCACGGTCGAGTTTCTCGGAGTCTGGGAGCGGCTCAACAATCCCGATTTTAATCCCGTCGAATTCGACGGGATTAGAATGCAGACCGGGCTGAACAGCTTCGTCCTCACCCCGAAGCAGTGGATCGAAAAAACCGGCGCGGTGGGCCTTACCTCGAGTGCCGGACGCTATGGCGGCACCTACGCCCACAAGGACATCGCCTTCGAGTTCGCCTCCTGGGTGTCCGTGGAGTTCAAGCTCTACCTCATCAAGGAATTCCAGCGGCTCAAGGATGACGAGAACGACCGTCTCCAGCTCGGCTGGAACCTCCAGCGCACGCTCGCCAAGATCAACTACCGGGTCCACACCGACGCCATCAAGGAAACCCTCCTCCCTCCCACCATCACCAAGGCCCAGACCGCGTTCGTCTATGCCAGCGAGGCGGACCTGCTCAATGTCGCCCTCTTCGGCCAGACCGCAAAGCAGTGGCGCGATGCCCATCCCGAAGCCGAAGGCAACCTCCGCGACCACGCCCCGCTGGAGCAGCTCGTCGTCCTCACCAATCTGGAAAGCCTCAATTCCGTGCTGATCCGCCAGGGCCTGCCCCAGTCCGAGCGCCTGCTCAAGCTGAACGAAATCGCCATCACCCAGATGCGCACGCTGCTTTCCGCCAACAATGTCAAACGCCTGAAGTGATCATCAACTCCACGATCAACCCCAATCGAGTGCGTCGAAGTTTATCCCGGCTCTAGTTCCAACGAAGAACAGCGAGGAAAGTCATGCCAGCCATGCTGATTTGTCTGGAGAGATGGGCAGTGGCTCGTCGCATAATTCCGCACCGACACAAGATCAATTCATGGCCAAATCATCCTAGGCAGAGTGGACAAATTCAGAATCTGACCCAATCAGCTATGGCTGCGAGACTTACGAAGGCCATGTAGGTTTCTGGAAGCCGATCGTAGCGAGTGTTGACCCGGCGATGCCGCTT
>JAIYDT010000280.1 GCA_027487355.1 Verrucomicrobiaceae bacterium | reverse complement strand
GAAAGGCCGCTGCTTTCTCTCCACCGGCGCGGAGTTGACGGTCGAGGATCTCGGGAAACTCGGACGGACCCTGGCAAAGCTGCTTCGTGGCGAGAGCTCGAACGGCTTCGATCCCGGAGCCTATTCCGAGGTCACGAAATCCGCCGCCGCGAATCCGATCTACGGCGGCGGACTTTGGAGAAATCTCCGTGTTTCATCCGGCCGCGCGATCGAGATCGAAGACGTGCTCGATGCTCCGCGAGCCTCCTCATTCTGGTCGGGTGCCTGCCTTTCGAAACAGCACCCCGCCGATCTGGTGGCGCTTGTCGGTTCCGCCGGACAACGCGTCTTCATCTGGCCTGAAAAGGATCAGGTCTTTGCAAGGCTCGGACGTTCGCCACAATGGAAGGATGGTCCCTTGTTGGAGGTCCTTGCGTGAGAGGTTTGTAGTCACATGGCTTCAGCCCGTTCTTCGTTCAGGCTTGGCGTCTGGAAGAAACCACGTGCTTCACCTTCCGCGCTCTTTCTCCACGAACCACTTCAGGGCCGTGTCGATGTGCGGTTTGTGAAGGGTATGTCCGCCGTCGAAGAGGTCGAGACGTGTGGAGGCGATGCCGTTCGCGTGGAGGCTCTTTTCCATTTCCGCGCAGATCGCCGGGGTCGCGAGGGTGTCGGATTTTCCAACGCTGAGAAAGGCATTCACGCTGCGATAGCCGGAGACGGGCGCTTTCAGATAGTCCCGACACTTCGCGCTCCAGTCCTCGTTGCTCGCCCCGATGAAAACGCCGATGACCTTGTGATCGGTCTTGATCAACTGCGCCGCGATGTAGTGGCAGCCCTTTCCACCTCCGGAAAACCCGCCGGTGGCGAAGCTCCACCGCTTGAACCCGGGCCACTGCTTGTCGAGCTCATCGATGCCGTTTTCCAGCGCCACAAAGTTCGCGGTGATGCCGAGATCGCTGTCGGTCGTTAGGCAGAGCCAGCCGTTGTTGAGACAGGTCTGCGCGTAGTTCGGGATGACCTTGGCATTGCCTGCCTTCGCCTCTTCCGGGTTGTTCACGGCGGATGAGGGCATGAAGACATGCTGCGGCTTTGATGGATCGAAATTCGCGGGTGCGACGATGGAGATCTTGAACTTCGTTTCCTCGGATCGATATCTTGTCTTCAGCGCCTTCAGCACCGCCGGACTGTAGTCGAACTCGTAAGTGTTGATCTTCCCTCCGGTTTCTAACGGTTTCCCGGCAAAGGTCAGCGTCTTCGGAGCTGCGACCGGTGGCTTCCAGGTCTTGAGAAACTCCCGGTCGTCCGCGCTGAGCTTGCTGATGGGAACCACGAACTCCTTGCCATCTTTGGAAAGCACCACCGAGTCACCTCGGAGCTCGATGGCTTCAGCCTCGATCACCTGGCCGGCATCATTCCTCCAAGGCCGTGCCTCGACGATCGGACCGCTCAACAATAAACCTAACAGCACGACTCTCACTTCGGCCCGCATCTTTATCGTTTCACCGCCACGAGGATGTTCGCCTCGTCCGGCGTGGCGTGATAACCGGAACCAAAGGGAATCCGTGGCCCGCCGCCGATGGTGTCGTAGGCGGCCCGGAGGTCGGGTTGATCGTGCTTCGTGAAGAGCTCGATCGGTTTCTGATAGCGACCGAAGAATTTCAGCTCCCAACCACTGGCGAAGTAGCGGAACGGAATGCCCGAATCATCCTGCACGATGGCTCGCGACTGCGAAAGCACCTGATTCCGGATCTTCGAGAAGCCCTCGTCGTGCATCAGATAGGAGGCGGCCTTGAAGTAGGCGGTCGAGCCGCTGAAGCCGCCGACCCAGGACTGGAAGCCGGATTTGAATCCGCCGTTCGAAAGATCGCCGGAAACGTAGATCGCGCGCTTTGATCCTCCGCCGGGCAGGCTGAAACGGATGTCCACGCCGGTGTTTCCACCCGCATTGATCGGCTGCACGCTGTCCACTTCTCCGCCCATCAGGCCGATTGACGTGAGCAGGATCGGTGTCACGCCGGGCATCGGTCCGTTGGCCAGATCGCCCTTCATGTCCTTGGTCACGAAGTAACCGACCTTGAGCTGGGTATCCATCGACTTGCCCAAACCGAAGAGCGCGTCCACCACCGTCGCCGGGTCCTGGGTTTCCAGGGAAGGCAAGGAGCCCGCCGGTTCCAGCCCCAGCAGCACGTAGGTCGAGGTGTTTGGAAACATCGACATTGCATACAAGAGGTCAGGTCCACCAAAGGGATAGAGCAGGGTGCCGGGCGAGCCGATCACCGGGGAGAGGTTCTCGTTCGACCACCCGGACTGCCTCGAAGTACGACGTTCCCCGTAGGCCTTCCACTTGAACGCGATCTCGTCGAGGTAGGTCCGGTAGTTGACCGTCTGCTGGATCTGCGAAAGCCCGGCGCCGTGGCGGACCGGCTTTCCAGCGAGGAAGAGTGCGACGTCGTTGGCATCGGCCACGCCGGACACCGGCACGAAGGCGGCGAGCGGGGGCGCGAGCGTCAGTGTTTCGCCGGGCTTCGGCTTGGATTTCGAGGCGCAGCCACTGAGGGCCACCGAGAGGGCGAGGAGGAGCGCGGGTTTCATGAACGACGTTTGTTGAAGGGAATCCAGAGCAGGGCGCAGACCACGGCGGTGAGCACGCCGCTGACGGCTGGCCATGGCTGATGAAGCAAGGATACCACAACCACCACCGCCGTCATGCAGAGAAACAGGATCGGCGGCAGGGGATAGAGAGGGATGGTCGATTTGTGCAGATTGTAGGGCACGCGTCGCCGCAGGATGAAGATCCCGAAGACGCTCATCGAGGTGGCAAGGGTGAGCCCGACCTGGGTGTAGGTCAGCAGTTGGTCGAAGTTTCCAATCGCCACCAAGGCCAGAGCCAGTCCCGCCTGAAACCTCAGAGCCCGGGTCGGCAAGCCATGCACTGGAGCGAACCATCGAAGCGCCGGCAGGTCGCGACCCATCGCTCCCAGCACCCGCGGTCCGGCCCACAGCAGCGCGCTGACCGAGGCGCAGAGCCCTAGAGCCAGCAGCATCGAGATCCACTTCGCCACCGAGGCACCGAACAAGGAAACCGCCGCCACGTGTCCCACCTCCAGCACACCCGTCAGCTCCGCCTTCGGCGCTGCATGCAGGAAGGCGGCATTCAAGGCGACGTAAAGCAGCATCACCAATAGAGTCCCGCCGATCAGGGAGCGGCGCACGGTTTTCTCCGGACGATCCCATTCCTCAAGTCCATAGACGGCCGCATTCCAGCCGCTGTAGGCATAGAAGACATAGAGCAAGGCACCGGCAAAGGTCGGCTCCAGCATCGCACGTTGTGTCAGACCGACCGGCTGCCACCACACGATGTCGCCCTTGCCCGGCAGCAGCGCGGCGGCGATCAGGAAGGATAGGATCAGCAGCAGCTTCAGGGCCGTCGCCGCCGTCTGGACTCGGGCACTGGTGGAGGTGCTGAATGAATGGGCGGCCGTGCCTAACAGAATGACGCCCACCGCAACCGCCGGTGCCGGGATCGCCTCGAAACTGGCATGCACGTAGCCCCCGATCGCCAGGGCGCTGAGCGCCGTCGGCGCGGTAAACCCGACCACCGCCGAGAGCAGTCCCGACATGAAGCCGAAGGCCGGGTGATAGATCTCGCTGAGGTAATGATACTCGCCCCCGGACTTCGGCAGCAGGCTCGCCAGCTCCGCATAGCAGAGCGCCCCGCAAAGAGCGATGAGCCCACCGATGATCCAAAGCATCAGGATCGGCGGTGCGACTTGGTAGTCGAGCAATTGAAAGCCCAGCGAAGTGAACACCCCCGTGCCGATCATGCTCGCCACCACCAGCGCGGTGGCGGCTGCGGAGCCGGCTTTCGGTTTATCGGACACGATCCAAGCTTGCGGCTGCAAGTCTTTGGCGGAAGGAGAAAAACTTCCGAGGCTACATTGAGTTTCAGGAACTGCGGAGATCCATTTGGGAATGGCTATTCAAGGATCGATCCAAAGTAGCAACTAGGGAAAGCAGTTCATGGCGTGAGCGTGACGTCATCGCCAGTCCATAGCTCGCGATCCGGCCCCGCCGAGCGGATCTCGGTGCGCGAGGCGCTGAGTGAATGGAAGACGTAGGGTGTGCCCCAGCGGTCGATGAGTTTCCCGGAGCCATCGAGAAACGAACCGGACTCAGGCAGGTAGGCGAGGTGCTTGGGGTTCTTTCCTAGCAGCGCGGCGGTGATTTCCTCGTTCTCACCGACCGGGTTGCCTCCATGATTTTTCCGGAATTCGGCGAACAGGAGATCGAGCGTGGAAAGGTCGTCTGCAGGCAGTGTCTCGGCGCTGTTCAAGGTCGCAGCGGTCTCTGTGACCGGCAGGGCGATGATGGGTGACGAGTCGGAGGTCGGAGCTGGCGGAGGGCGGACGATTCCCACCGTAGATCCCGAAAGGGCGGGGGCCTGCTTGGTTTGATCGGGCCGACCGATGTAAAACGAAGCCACCAGCGACAAGAGGCCGACGAGGAGTAAAACCTGATG
>JAIYDT010000557.1 GCA_027487355.1 Verrucomicrobiaceae bacterium | reverse complement strand
GTGACCGCGAAACTTCTCGATCTCGATCCTTCCGTGATCAAGCTGGAGTCCACCCTTGAAAAGGATCTCGGGGCCGACGATTTCGATATCGTGGAGTTGGTGATGGCGGTTGACGAGGAGTTCGGCGTCGAGATTGCGGATGAGGATGCCGCTGCCATGACGACCTTCGGCGACTTGGTCCGCTTGATTGACCAGGGCAAGTCGAAGTGATCCCGTGCAGGTCGAGGTGAAATCGGTTGAAAGCCTCGCGGGGATGAGGCTAAGTCCGCCGCGATGACCCTGATGCGAATCCTCCGCCTCGTCTCCTTTCTGGAAGGCGTGTCCTATCTGGTACTACTGCTGGTCGCGATGCCGCTGAAGTATGTGTTCCATCAGGAAATGGCGGTGAAGATGACCGGGGCCCTTCATGGCGGGCTTTTCATTGCGCTGGCGGGAATCGCCCTGTTCGCGCTGCTGCTGGTGAAGCTCCCGCTCAAGACCGCTCTCCTCCTGGGACTCGCCTCGATCATTCCGGCAGGAACCTTCTTTGCCGATCGCTTGCTGAAGAAGCACGAGCAGACGCTCACCTGAACTGCTTCTGCTCCGGCCGATAGTCGTAGCCGGAGGCACTCATCTTTTCGACCAGTTTCTCGGGATCGAGGTTGTGGGTTTTCACCAGGTCCTCAAGCGACTCGGCGTTGTTCCGCAGCTCGGTGTTGAGTAAGCCGACCAGCAGATGCGGATCCATGGAAAGGGCTTTGGAGAGGTCCATCCGCCGATGATGCTGGAAGGAAAGGGCGAGGCAAGCGCGGGTGGCCCTTGCGCGAAGGATTTCCGAGGGTATCGGCAAGACATGACTCGTTGGATGGCTGCTTATGAGGGATCGCTCGCCGCCGATGCGCTGGCGATGCCGGTGCATTGGTATTATGACCGTGAGGCCATGCGGCGCGACTACGGCACGGTGGATCATTTCATGGCTCCGAAGAACCCGCATCCGGGAAGCATCCTGTGGCGGTCAAGTTATGAGGCGCTGAACGAGAAGGGCGACATCCTGCGCGACCAGGCGAGGTTCTGGGGCCAGCGTGAGATCCACTACCACCAGTTTCTAACATCCGGGGAGAACACGCTGAATTTCAAGCTGGCGAGAGAGCTTTTCTTGATGGTCCGAACGAACGGCGGCTACGATCCCGATGAGTGGCTGGAGCGCTACATTTCACGAATGTTGGAGCCGGGATGGCATCGCGACACCTATGTCGAGGAATACCATCGCGCCTTTTTCACCCGATACGCCCAAGGAAAGCCGCCGCGGAAATGCGGGATCAGCGACGAACACATCGGCGGACTCGCCACCGTGCCGGCCCTGGTCGCGGCGCTGGAAGGGACCTCGCTTGAAGAGCTGCGACGCATCGTCAAGGAGCACGTTGGGCTCACCCACGCCCATGCCAATGTGCTGCGCGCGGCCGATACGCTTGTCAGGCTGCTTTGGGCCTTGAATGAGGGAGAGTCCCTCCACGATGCCATCCGACGCGAGGGCGGCGACTGGCTTTCGGGAAACAAGGCGGAGTCATGGAAAAGCCAGCCGGACGAGCAGGTGATCGGCGCGCGTTTCAGTCCAGCCTGCTACATCGCCGAGGCCATGCCGGCGTCGCTCTATCTCGCCTGGAAATACCACGACGATTTCAGCGCGGGGATCACGGCCAACGCCATGGTCGGCGGCGACAACTGCCATCGGGGTGCGGTGGTCGGAAGTTTGCTAGGCGCGGCCTGTGGTGCCATTCCGGAGCAGCTCCGCACTGGATCAGCAGACCCGCCCTGACAAACCACTGACATTTCCTTGGAAAGGAGTTAGAAATCATGATCGGCGAACGTTTGGGATGGTTTGCCCATGCGTTCGCTATTCCACCTCCTTTCCACCTTGGTGATCTGCTCCCTGCCGGTTTGTAGCCACGCCGCCGAGCCCAAGAAACCCAACGTCGTCGTCATCCTGGTCGATGACATGGGCTTTTCGGACGTCGGTTGCTACGGCTCGGAAATCCAGACTCCGAACCTCGATTCGCTTGCCGCTGGAGGACTTCGTTTCACGCAGTTCTACAACACCGCCCGCTGCTGCCCGACGCGTGCCGCCCTACTTACCGGGCTTTACTCACACCAGGCCGGCATGGGGGGGATGGTCGTCGATGGCGGGGTCGAGGGATACCGGGGGGATCTGAACGAGAAGTGCGTCACCCTCGCCGACGTCCTCCGCAGCGCCGGATACTCGACCTACATGGCCGGCAAGTGGCACCTCACCAAGGCGGTCGGCCCGAATGTCCCCGAGGACCAGAAATCCAACTGGCCGCTCCAGCGCGGATTCGACCACTACTTCGGCATCATCGATGGGAAGTCGGACTATTTTCATCCCGGATCCCTCACCCGCGACAACACCCAGCTTCCGGCTCCCGGCGACAATTTCTACACCACCGACGCCTTCGTCGAAAACGCCCTGCAATTCATCGGCTCAGGCCCGAAGGAAAAGCCCTTCTTCCTCTATCTCGCCTTCAATGCGCCGCATTTCCCCCTGATGGCCCCGCCCGAGGACATCGCGCGCTATCGCGGAAAATACAAGGGCGGCTGGGACAAGCTGCGCGAGGAACGTCATGCCAAACAACTCCGCCTCGGCCTGCTCGACAAGTCATGGGAAGTCAGTCCACGCGCCACTGACGTGAAGGCCTGGGACAGTCTAACAGCCGAGGAGCAGGATCGCTTTGATCATCTGATGGCCATCTACGCCGCCTGCGTCGATCGCATGGACCGGGCGGTTGGGAAACTGGTGGCGGATCTCAAGTCGCGTGGTGAACTCGACAACACGCTCATCCTTTTCATGAGCGACAATGGTGGCAACGCCGAGGCCGGTCCCAACGGCAAGTCCGAGGGCAGCGGCCCCATTGGATCCTCGGACTCCAACGTCTTCTGTGGCGAATCCTGGGCCAACGCGCAGAACACGCCCTTCCGTCTCTACAAGCACTACAACCACGAAGGCGGGATCTCGACTCCGCTCATCGCCCACTGGCCCGCAGGCATTGCGTCGAAGGGCCAGTTCCGCCAGCAGCCGGGGCACTTGATTGATATCATGGCCACCTGTGTCGAGATTTCCGGCGCGAAGTATCCGACCGAGTTCAAGGGTCAGCGGATCCTGCCGATGGAAGGAAAGAGTCTCGTGCCCGCCTTCGCCGACAAGCCGATCGAACGCGACGCACTTTACTGGGAACACGAGGGCAATGCCGCTGTCCGCGCGGGAGACTCGAAGCTGGTCCGCAAGGGCCGCAATGGTGACTGGGAGCTCTACGACCTGAAGGCTGATCGAAGCGAGCTCAACAACCTGGCTTCCATCAAACCCGATGAAGTGAAACGTCTTGCATCCAAGTGGGACGCCTGGGCTGCCCGTACCCAGGTCATTCCCTATCCCAAGCCAAAGCCAGGAAAGAAGGCGGAGGCAGGAAAAAATCCCGACAAGGCCCCGAAACCATGAAACTCCTCGCCTTCATTCCAATCCTCGCCGCCAGCTTTCTTGCCGCCGCCGAGCCCTTGCGCCCCAATGTCGTCCTCTTCTTCATCGACGACATGGGCTACGCCGACATCGGCCCCTTCGGAAACAAGGATGTGCGCACGCCCCACCTCGACAAGCTCGCCACCCAGGGCCGGAAGTTCACCAGCTACTATGCCACTCCGGTCTGCTCGATGTCGCGCGCCAGCCTGATGACCGGTTGCTACAACACCCGCGTCTCGATTCCCGGCGTCCTGTTTCCCGGTGACAAGATCGGCCTCAATCCAGCCGAGACCACCATCGCGGAAGTGCTCAAGTCAAAGGGCTACGCCACCACCTGCATCGGCAAGTGGCACCTTGGTGATACTCCGCAGTTCCTGCCCACGCGACAGGGCTTCGACGAGTATTTCGGCCTGCCGTACAGCAACGACATGCTCGGCGGCAGAAAGCACAGCAATGGCCCCATGCCGCCGCTGCCGCTCTATCGCGGGGAGACCGTGATTGAGACAGAGCCCGATCAATCCCAGTTCACCCGCCGCTACACCGAGGAGGCCGTGAAGTTCATCAAGGCGAAAAAGGACCAGCCCTTCTTCCTCTATCTGCCCCACACGATGATCCACGAACCGCTCGCGGCCTCGGCCGATTTCAAGGGCAAGAGCAAGGCTGGTCCCATAGGCGACACCATTGAGGAGATCGATTGGTCGGTCGGCCAGGTCCTCGCCGTGCTCGACGAATTGAAGCTCGCCGACAACACCCTCGTCATCTTCACCTCCGACAACGGCGCCGACCGTCGTCCTGCCCCACCGCTGCGTGGCAGCAAGGCCTCCTGCTTCGAAGGCGGAGTACGCGAACCCTGCCTGATGCGCTGGCCCGGAAAAATCCCGGCCGGCACCACCTGCGATCAGATCCTCGGCAACATCGACCTCCTTCCGACTTTCGCGAAGCTTAGCGGGGCCACCCTCGATCCCGATCGTCTCCTTGACGGAAAGGACATCTCGTCCCTGCTCACGGAGGCATCGCCCGCTGCCGTGCGCGACACCCATCTCTACTACGGCGGAGGAATGTCCAAGCTCATGGCGATCCGACAAGGCGACTGGAAACTCTTTCTCGGTGGAAAGGGCCCGAAAGAAACGGCCCCAAACAACGCCCTCTACAATCTCAAGACCGACATCGGCGAAACCACCGATGTCTCCGCCGCCCACCCCGACATCGTCAGCCGTCTGCGAGAAGAAGCCGCCCGGCGCGACGCGGAGATCCTCGCCCACAAGCGCCCTGTTGGAAAACTCGATGCCCCATGAAAACCCTCCTCCTTTTTCTAACAGCTCTGTCCCCTCTGCTCCAGGCGGCGGAGAAGCCGATGAACATCCTCGTCCTCTTCGCGGATGACTGGCGCTACACCACGCTCGGCTGCGCAGGGAATCCGATCGTCAAGAC
>JAIYDT010000401.1 GCA_027487355.1 Verrucomicrobiaceae bacterium | reverse complement strand
CCGGACCGCGGCGGAGGGAGAGTTGGGCAGCGGCGTGGGTCAGGGCGGCGGCGAGGGGTTTGTTGGAGATGGGTTTGGTGAGGTAGTCGTCCATGCCGAAGGCGAGGCACTTCTCGCGGTCACCTGCGAAGGCGTGGGCGGTCATGGCGACGATCCAGGGGCGGATGTCGGTGTCGTATTCCGCAACCAGGCGGGAGGCGGTTTGGTAGCCGTCGAGATAGGGCATTTGGACGTCGAGCAGGATCACATCGAAGGGCTGGGCGGCGACAGCGGCGAGGGCGGCTAGGCCATCGTTCGCGATGATGCAGTCGTAGCCCAGGCGGGCGAGGAGGAGGCGGACGACACGCTGGTTCACCGGGTGGTCCTCGGCGACGAGGATGCGGAGGGGGTGCAGCTTCGCGAGTTCGCTGGCGAGGCCGGGAGTGGCAGGGGCCCCGGCGGGGACGGCTTTGTTGGTGGGGGCGGCTTTGAGAGGGATCTCGAACTGGAAATCGGAGCCGTTATCGGGGTGGGACTCGACCCAGATCCGGCCGTCCATGCAAGTGACGAGACGCTGGCAGATGGTGAGGCCGAGGCCGGTGCCGCCGTAGTGGCGGGTGGTGGAGGTGTCCACCTGGCTGAAGGCTTTGAAGAGGCGGTCGAGGCGGTCGGCAGGGATGCCGATGCCGGTGTCGCTGATGGAGAAATGGAGGCGGTCAGGACCGGGGCTTTCGGCGGAGGCTTTGGGCTGAACGGTGATTTTGACTTCGCCGTCGGCGGTGAACTTGACTGCGTTGCTGATGAGGTTGACGAGAATCTGGTTGAGGCGGGTGCTGTCGCCGAGGACGGTGGCCGGGAGATCGCTGTCGTAAACGAGGATGAGCGAGAGGCCTTTGCGGGCGGCGGCGGAGCGGTTGAGTTCGAGGGCGCTGGAAACGCAGGAGCGGAGATCGAACGGGGTGTGTTCGAGTTCGAGTTTGCCGGATTCGATCTTGGAGAAATCGAGGATGTCGTTCACCAAGGCAAGGAGGGTGGTGCCGCCGCTATGGATGGTGTCGGTGAGGTCGCGTTGGGCGGGGTTGAGCGGGGTCTCGAGCAGGAGTTCAGAAAGTCCGATGACCGCGTTCATCGGCGTGCGGATCTCGTGCGACATGTTCGCGAGGAACTCTGTCTTGGCACGGGTGGCGTCCTCGGCGGCGCGGGTGAGCGAATCAGCGCGGGCGATGGATTCCTTGAGGGCGAGATTGCGCTGGCGGAGGGTGATTTCGGTGACGATCAGGGCGGAGAGATCGGCGAGCACGGCGAGGTCGGCCTCGCTCCAGGCGTGGGGCTTGCCATCAATGACGCAGAAGGAGCCGAGGACGTTGCCGTTTTCATCGCGGATCGGGAAGCCAAGGTAGGCGGCGACGCCGAACTCGGGGATGGCGAGATTATCGCAGACGAGAGGATGGCTTTTGGCGTCCGGGATGATGAGTGGGGCGCCGGACGTCACGACATGCTGACAGAAGGAATGGCTGAGCGGAGTCTGGCGGGCCTCGGCGACGGGACCACTGAGGCCGATGGCGGATTTGAAGAACTGGCGGCGCTCATCCACCAGGGAAAGCAAGGCGATGGGGGCACCGACGAGACGGGCGGCAAGACGGGAGACTCGGTCATAGTTTTCCTCGGCGGCCGAGTCCAGCAGGCCGAGGCGGTGGAGCGCGTCGAGGCGCTCGGGGGCGTCGAGGGAGCGGGTTGCGATGGCGACGGGCTCGGGGAGCATGAACGGGGCGCTGAGCGCCGGATTAAGGTGAAAGATCGAGGTTAGGGGAACGGAGTGAGGAAACCCGGTAGCGAAGACTTGAGACCTGAGGGCTCTGATCGGGAAGTCGTTCTCGTTCTTTTACTCGATCTCTTTCTTGGGTTCGGGCGTTTGAGCCGAGGCGGTTCTGGTCGAGAACAGGAATGAAAACGACTTCAGGGATGGCGGAGCTGGAGTTGTTGGGCGGTATGGTGAGGACGAGGGAGAGTGATGATCATCGCTGGGAACTTGCTTTTGAGATGAAGGCCGTTGAGAGAGCCGGAGGCTGACCCAGTGGCCAATTCCTTGAGACGATGACTGCTCTTACTCCAAATCCGCTCAGATAGCGAGCAGGTTTTCAATCGTGATACCCTCTGGAAGTGGCGGACGGGAGAGGGGCGATGCCTCGAGATGGCGACCGAGCTTAGGCAGGCCTTTTGGGTCTGCTTCGCGCCTCACCCGCTACCGGCGAGGGAATCATCGAACAAGCTCAGGCGCTCCGGGGGACATGGGTTCGATGGAACTGATCGACCAAGGGCAAAAAAGGGGGATTCCGGGGAGTGGGAGAAGCATGGATGTAGAAATCCGAGGCCCCCGTTCTTCCAACCCATTTAGCCTCTGATCGAGCCGGTCATGCCATGGGGAAAGAGGCTGGCGGGGGGAGGGGAAGCAGCTCAACACTTGAATTTCGGGACTACCCCTTTCAGACCCCAAATCCCAAATCCCCAATCCCCAATCCCCAATCCCCGCAACAATCTCCCCCCGTCACCGGTATTCCCCGGATGCGCTCTCTCCTGGCATTTCTATTGATCGTCCCACTCGCGGCCGAGACCTTGGTGGTCAAAACCCAGGCGGAACTGAAGACCGCGCTCGGTACGTTGAAATCCGGCGACACGCTCAAGATCGGGCCGGGCGAGTATCCGGGCGGGCACTCGCTCAGCGGGCTTGCGGACCTCACCGTCGAAGCGCTCGATCCGAAGTCGCCACCCCTGTTCCGCGGCGGGACCCATGCCTGGCAGTTTTCGCGCTGCCCGGGATTGACCCTGCGCCACCTTCACTGCCAGGGCCAGACCGGCAACGGCTTCAACCTCGACGACGGCGGTCAGCGCACCGCGCCGGTGAAGGGCGCGGTTCTGGAAGACCTGCGGATCGAGGACATCGGACCGCAAGGGAACTTCGATGCGATCAAGTGTTCCGGCCTTCAGCAGCTGCGCATCGAGCGTTGCGAAATTTCCGGCTGGGGAGGCCAGGCCATCGACTTCGTCGGCTGCTCGGACGCCCTCATCCGCGGTTGTCGGATCACTGGCAAAAAGGGGTTCTCCCAACACACCGGACCGCAGTTCAAGGGCGGATCGAGCAAGATCGTGATCGAGAACTGCGTGTTCAAGGATGCCGGCGAGCGTCCGATCCAGGTCGGCGGTTCCACCGGCCTCGACTACTTCCGTCCACCCGGTGCCACGTACGAAGCCAAGGACATTGTCATCCGCAACAACACCCTCGAAGGCGGCACCTGTGCCTGCGCCTTCACCGGCGTCGATGGCGCGGAGTTCACCGGCAATACCATCCTGCGGCCCACCAAGTGGATCTTCCGCATCCTGCAGGAAACCCGCGAACCCGGCTTCGCGCCCTGCCGCAACGTCCGGGTGGCGGACAACACCATCACCTTCCGCCGCACGCAGGTTTCCACCGAGCTCAACATCGGCGAAGGCACCGCCCCCGAGACCTTCCGCTTCGAGGGCAACCGCTGGCTCGCCGAGGACCAGCCGCAGGCCTCCCGACCGAAGCTGCCCGTCGCGGAAACGAACGGCCACTACGGCGAGCCGGCCAAGTAGGACCCGATTT
>JAIYDT010000364.1 GCA_027487355.1 Verrucomicrobiaceae bacterium | reverse complement strand
TCCTGATCCTGTCCACCGTGATCATCGGATACGGCAACTACGTCGGCTCCGGCACTCCAAGCGGCCATTGATTCGCGGTTCGCCCGCGACGATGAGCCTCCGTCATTCTGCCATGAACTTCAGAACGCTCATCCTCGCGGGACTTTTCGCCGCCGCTCCGCTTTCCCTTCCGGCTGCGGAGTTTCACGTCGCGCCCACCGGCAGCGACTCGAACGCTGGCACGGCGATCTCGCCCTTCGGCACCATCCAGAGGGCGGAAAAGGCCGCTTCTCCAGGCGACACCGTCCTCATCCACGGCGGCACCTACCGCATGGCCCAGTCGCAGATCGCGCGGCTGGGTCGCGGCCGCTCCCAGGTCACCTATCTTTCGAAGAGCGGCGCTCCGGGCAAACCGATCCGCTACGTCGCCTACCGCGATGAAAAGCCGGTCTTCGATTTCACCGAGGTGAAGCCACCCGGCTCGCGCGTGACCGCGTTCCAGGTGGTCGGCTCGTGGATCCACCTGAAAGGTTTCGCCGTCACTGGAGTTCAGGTCACCGTCACCGGCCACACCCAGTCGATCTGCTTCGACAACCAGGGCAGCCACAATGTTTACGAGCAGCTCCAGGCCCACGACGGCCAGGCGATCGGATTCTGGATCGGCAACGGTTCGAACAATCTCGTCCTGAACTGCGATGCCTACCGCAACCACGACTACACCTCGGAAAACCAGCGCGGCGGCAACGTGGACGGCTTTGGCTTTCATGTCCCGCCGGGCAGCGTGGGCAATGTCTTCCGGGGCTGTCGCGCCTGGTTCAACAGCGACGACGGCTTCGACCTCATCAACACCAGCGAGGCCATCCTGATCGAGAACTGCTGGGCCTTCTACAACGGCTTCAGCCCTGAGTTCAAATCCCTCGGCGATGGCAACGGCTTCAAGCTCGGCGGCTACGGCGTCAAGGGCGGCGAGTTTCCATCGACCATTCCCCGCCACGTGATCCGTGGCAGCCTGGCGGTCCGCAACAAGGCCTCCGGCTTCTACGCCAACCACCAGCCCGGCGGGATCGACATGATCCACAACTCCGCCTATCTCAACGGCTCCAATTTCAATCTCCTTGGCCGAAACAAGGAACACACCGCCGACGTCCCGGGCTACGGCCATGTGTTGAAGAACAACCTCGGCTACAAAGGGCGCAGCGAGATCTCCAACGTCAACGCCGCCGAGTGCGTGATGATCGCCAATTCCTTCGATCTGAAACTCAACTTCAGCGACCGCGATTTCGAAGGTCTCGATCAGGCCGATCTCGTCAAGCCACGCCAGGCCAATGGCGATCTTCCTCTCGTGCCCTTCATGAAATTGAAGTCCGGCAATCCCGCCATCGATCATGGCGTGGACGTTGGGGCTCCATTCAAGGGCAAGGCTCCCGATCTCGGAGCCTTCGAATTTTCTGTCTCCACCCGATGAATCCCTTCCGCCGCTGCTGCCTTCTCTGGATCACGTCCTGCGCCTTCGCAGTGGCAAACCCCTTCGGGGTCTTCGATTTCAACCTGCGCGGCGCGACCCCGGCCGAACAGATCCACAGCCTCGACGGCATCGGCTTCGATGGCCTCACGATGCTGTTGAACTCGCCGAAGGATCTCGAGCGGCTCGATGCCTATCAGAAGGCAAAGCCGGACCTCAAACTCATCGCCGCCCTGCTCCATCTCCAGGCCGACAAGCCGCTGCCCATGGAGCATCTGCGCCTTGCCACCCACAAGGCCGCCGCAATGAGCGCAAAACTCTGGCTGATCGTCGGCGGCACCAAAGGCGATGAGGAAAAAATCCTTTCCGTCATCAATCAGGTCGCCGATCTGGCTGCGGATCTCAAGGTCGGGGTTTCCCTCTATCCCCACGATGCCACCGCCATCGAAACGGGCGAGGAGGCCCTTTTGTATCTCAAGAAGTCCGGACGCAAGAACCTCACGATCAGCCTCCACCAGTGCCACGAGCTCCGGGCTGGAAACATCGATCGCCTCGACGCGGTGGCGAAGGCCCTCGGCCCCCATCTCGACCTCGTCACGATCTGCGGATCGGACCGGAAGACGAACGACAACAGCACCGACTGGAGCGACGCCATCAAGCCTCTCGGCGAGGGCGACTTCGATCCCAAGATCCTGCTTCGAGTGCTGCGCAACAACCACTTCCAGGGCCCCATCATCCTCCACACCTTCGGCCTCATGAAAAAGCCGGACAGCCACTATCGAAGCTCCTTCGAGCTCCATCAGAAAATGGCCGCAGAGGTGGAGGGGGAGAAGCGTTGAACGTTTCCTGAAACAGGACGGCGTTCAGAATGGTTCCAAGTCCTGGTCGTCGCACGCTGCTCCGACCTGCTGTCGGGCCAATGATCGGTCAGAGCATCTTTCATCAGGAGTGGCGACATTCCTGTCGCCACAACCACGCTTCTTGCCTGGGACAGGAATGTCCCAGCCCTGCAAGCCAAACCTGGGAAACAGCTAGGTAGGCGAAGCCGGCTGATCCAACAGCGGTCCGCATCTCAGGTTGAATTCGGACTTCCTTTATCGAGAGGGATGGTCTATCAGTGAGGCCCAAGAAAATGAAATCAATCCTGAAGACAATGACATTGGTGTTCGCGATGATGACACTCGTCACTCACGCTGAGGAAGCTCCCAAAACCCCAGCTCCAATTTCCAAGGATGCCAAGCATCCCGAGGGGGTAGATGTGAAGTTGATGTCTGACGATCCAACTTACGGATTTTCCGAGAAGAATCCGGTCAAGGTCGGGAGCAAGGATGAATACGGCGGACCGAAGGCGGAGCGAGAGTATCTTGACTCCCTTCTGGATCCGACGGGCAAGGAGCTGAAGTATGTAAGGCTTGGCAGTGGCGGCGGGAACGCCCAAGGGAAGCCGCTGGATATCTACGAAATCACGTTCAGTAGTGGCGAGAAGTTCACGCTTTGGATTGACATGTATCAGCCCAAGAATAAGCCCCAGGAGCAGCCCTCGCCCGTTGGACTCTACAAGAAGAAGAGGTAATTGGAAGCCTGTTTCCAATGAGCAAGAGCACTTAAGGTTTAACTCAGGACCTCCTTTGCTTCACTGGCACCCTATCTGCATTCATTTCATGATTGAATCCGGATTCCATCCTGGTTGGCTTGAGTGTCCGCGCGATGGTGTGTCCGCGAAGAATGAACTCAGGTGATGGTGAAGCGGACGAATGTATTCGTCCCGTCGTGATGATCGGGCAATCACCTATTGAGCCCCATCGACGTGGTAAGCGAGCCTGAGCACCGGGCCATTTTTGCGGATCTCCCAGGCTATCGAGCCCGATCAACGAGGCTTTGTTCCCGATAGCCTGGGTGAAAAGGCCTGAATATCCGGCCTTTTTCCCGACTCTGCCTGAAAGAGGGCTGGCCGGAATGGCACGAAAGCCGCTAGAAGCATCGGTTACCCGTCTTGATCGGGACCATCTTCGACCTTCATGAGTGACTCTGGAAATCCAATGTGTCCGCTTTACATCAGCGGAAAGTGGCGGGAGATCGCCGGAAAGACTGGCAGCCCGGTCTTCAATCCCTCGCGCGGATCGGTGATCGCCAGCGTGCCGATGTGCGGGCCGGAGGAGGTCAATGAGGCCGTCGCCTCCGCGAAGGCCGCCTTTCCAGCCTGGCGCGACACCCCGCCGAACGAGCGGGCGCAGGTGCTGTTCCGGGTGAAGATCCTGTTGGAGGACGCCTTCGAGGAGCTCTGTCTCGGCATCGCCACCGAACACGGCAAGACCCTGTCCGAAGCCCGCGGCGACCTGCGTCGCGGCATCGAGGTGGTGGAGTTCGCCTGTGGCATCCCGACCCTGCTGATGGGCGAGAGCCTGGAAAACATCGCCCGTGGGATTGACTGCCACACCGACCGCCATCCGCTCGGCGTGGTCGCGGGGATCTGCCCCTTCAATTTCCCGGCCCTCGTTCCGATGTGGATGTGGCCGATCGCGATTGCCTGCGGAAACACCTTCCTGCTGAAGCCCAGCGAAAAGGTGCCCCTAACGATGCAGCGGGTCGTCGCCCTCCTCGAAAAGGCCGGCCTGCCACCAGGCGTGATGAACATCGTTCACGGCGGTCGCGAGTGCGTGGATGCCATCCTCGAACACCCGGATGTGAAAGCGATCAGCTTCGTGGGCTCGACCCCGGTGGCTCGTGAGATCCATCGCAAGGGCACCCTCCATGGCAAGCGCGTTCAAGCGGCCGGTGGGGCGAAGAATTTCATCATCCTGATGCCTGATGCCGATGTCGACCGCACGGTCGAGGCAGTAAAGGACGGTGCCTTTGGTTGCGCAGGTGAGCGCTGCATGGCCGGATCTACGGCGGTTGCAGTAGGAGATGCGGGCAAGCGCCTCCTGCCCGCGCTGGCGGATCTGGTGAAGTCGATGAAGGTCGGCCCGACCGATGTCCGCGAGTCGCAGCCCGACATGGGCGCGGTGATCTCCGCCGAGCACAAGGCCCGCGTTTCCGGGCTGATCGATGCCGGTGAACATGGCGGCGCGAAGGTGCTGGCGGACGGCCGCGGCACCCAGGTGGCCGATGCGCCGGAGGGCTTCTTTCTCGGACCCACGCTCATTGATGAGGTCGAGGAAACCAATCCGCTGATGGCCACCGAGGTCTTCGGCCCGGTGCTGGCCGTCATGCGTGCGAAGACCTTGGACGAGGCTATCGCTTCCGCCAATCGACAGGCCTTTGGAAATGGCGCGGCGATCTTCACCAACTCCGGAAAAGCCGCTCGCGAATTCCGGCGCAACGTCAGCGCCGGCATGGTCGGCATCAACGTCGGCGTGCCTGCGCCACTGGCCTATTTTCCCTTCACCGGGTGGAACGACTCGTTCTTCGGTGACCTTCACATCCAGGGCAAGGAAGGGGTCGAGTTTTACACCCAGCGCAAGACCACCACGACGCGGTGGTTCAGCTTCGGCGATGGCGAGATCTG
>JAIYDT010000536.1 GCA_027487355.1 Verrucomicrobiaceae bacterium | reverse complement strand
TGTTTATTGGGTTAGCTAACACAACTGCAACACTCGGTAGTTTCCACTGGCTAGGTTTTGAAACATCAGGTCTTTCACCTGACAAGAAGCGCCTTGCTTGGCTCGGCGCACAACGTCAAAGTGATGGCACACCCACTAGCGGGAGCCAACGTTGACCGAGGGGTTAGGGTTAAAATCAGGAGAAAACATCGAAAACAGAGGGGCTAGTGGGTGTTGCCATGCACGGCTTGTTCTGCTTCTTCTTTTTCGAACGGCTGAACGAGGCCGCGAGCACGGGCGAACTCTTCAAGGCGCTCTCCCAGCTTATCTGGATCCGCACAATACTCCTTGTCGATTCGATCCAACGCAACAGCCCACTCGGGTGTTGGAACGGTCGGATCGTCTGGATACTCCTTGATCATCGCGCAGCGGGTCTCGCGATCCTCCGGCACAGCATCGTCGAAAAGGAGCTTGGCCGCTTCCGTGAGAAGTCGAAGAGCTTCCAGAGCCTTTAGCTCTAATAGTCCATCCATCGCCGACCTGTAGAATGCTCCGGAACTGTTCCAGAAGTATTGGTGCATACCACCATTGTAAACCTCGCCATCGAGGACTCCGAGTGCGAAATAGGTCTGTTCGTCTGGAGTCAGACTGTCGAACCCATCGTCCGTCTCGTAGACTCTCTTCACAAGGGAAGTCCACAACTCTCGCATCGGATTATACTTTCTTTGCTCCTCGTAATACTTCTTCGATGCTTCGATATTCTTCCGAATGCCTTGCTTGCAGGCCATGCACACACCACCAGTGGCCTCAGCCGTGGCGGGAAGGATCTCGGCTCCGCATTCTCGGCATGGAACTCGCTGTGTCATTTCTTGCAGAACAGTTTTTATTCTCCCACTCGGAGCTGGATATCTAACGGCTTTTTGGCGGGCTTCATGATGGAGGGATGATCTCCGGAAATGCCTGATTGTCAATGCGGCGCTTGTGGAAGATTTGGCTTGCTCGGGCCTTCGAAATCATCCCGGGATTCCTGATGATCGGGATCACCGTAGCGATTGGATATGCTGATTCGTGATGCTTGATTTTTTGGAACTCGAAGATGTTCAAGGTTCTGATGGAATTTTTCAATAGACGTTCACACGAACAGATTCTAAGGGTGTTCGCATGAACCCTCAATCATCGGCTGCGTTGTATCCGTGGAGCAAGGACCTTGAGGCATCGCGCGACGTCGGGAATCGGCAGCGCGACGGATTCGCCCTGCTTTTGGGTTGGCTGGAGACCTTTCGTGCCCGGCATGGGTTGGCGGTCGGTCGTGAGGCCTGCGAGTGTTTTTGGAAAGAGCAGGTGAAGTCCAAAGATCGCCCAGAGTGGCAACTCCAGCAGTGGTCGGCTGCCATTCAATGGTATCTTCGCTGGGTCAGGAATTGCCAGCAGCGGGGGGATGACACCCGGAGCCTGGATGAGAGGGTGCGGGACGCGGTCAACCGGGCGGGATCAAGGCGGGGCCTTGCTCGCCTGACTCGGGAGACCTATGGTCGCTGGGCGGCCAGCTTTGCCCGCTGGGTCGGCGATGCGCGGGCGATGCTGGATCCTTCAAAGGGACGGGATTTCCTGACCTGGCTGGTGGCGGAGCGGAACGTTTCATTCGCCACGCAGAAACAGGCTCTGAATGGATTGGTGTTTTTCTACAGGGACGTCTGCGGGATGGAGAAAGTGGATCTGGAAGTCAGATTGCGGAAGACCTCGCCGCGACTCCCTGTGGTCCTGGACGTGCGCGAGGTGATGGCAGTGCTGGAGCGGATCGACCAGCGCTATGCCTTGATGGCGAAGATCCAGTATGGGGGAGGCTTGAGGTTGAAGGAACTGGTGAGTCTGCGGGTCAAGGATGTGGATGAGAACCGGGGCATCATCACGATCCGGGAGTCGAAGGGAGACAAGAACCGGACGACGATCCTTCCGGAGTCGGTGCGGGAGGAAGTGGCAACGTGCAAGGAGGCCCTGCGGAAGTTGCATGAGTCTGATCGGGCAGAGGGCTTGCCGGGGGTGGCGCTGCCGAACGCTTTTGAACGCAAGGACCGCAGGGCGGGCGAGAAATGGCCATGGCAGTGGCTTTTTCCCGGAGAGAAGTCATCGCGTGATCCAGAGAGCGGAGTGGTCAGACGACACCATGTTCACGACGAAGACTACTCGCGGGCGCTGAGGCGGGCGGTGGAGGATGCGAAGATCGATAAGAGGGCAACCTCCCATGCACTCAGGCACAGTTTCGCGACACACCTGCTTGAGCGAGGGACAGATCTCCGAACAATTGATTCGACCCGGCCCCACCGGGTCTCACCCCTTCGGGGCACGTCGCGTTCGCTCCTGTCCAAAACACCTACAGGCCTTCGGTGTTTTTCAAGAATTGCTGGGACACGCCGATGTGAAGACCACGGAGATCTACACGCACGTGGCGAAGGGCGTGGGCGGATGCGGGGTGAGGAGCCCGTTGGATGGGACGGCGTAGGAGGGAGGGGAACGTTGAACATTGAACGTCCAACATTGAACATCGAAGGAAGGGGGTGAATGAGGAATGAGGAATGAGGAATGACGAAATCTCCAATCTCCAATCTCCAATCTCTGATCTCTGATCTCTGATCTCTGATCTCTGATCTCTGATCTCTGATCTCTGATCTCCGATCCTCTGCCCGGCCACTGGCCACTCTCTTCGAGGAAGAGCCCCCTGAAGGGCGGAACTACGAACGGAGACTATCGCGTCACGCCGCGCGGGGAGGCTTCGATGAAGGCGATGAGGTGCTTCACCTGGTCATCGTGAGCGTTGACGGTGGCTTTCAGGGAGCTGAGGGCGGTGGAGAAGTTGGCGTCCTTTTTGAGGAAGAGCTTCTTGTAGGCGTTCTTCAGCTCGCGGATGGAGGCTTCGGAAAATCCACGGCGTTGGAGGCCGACGAGGTTGAGCCCACGGGTGGCGGCGGGGTTTCCATCGACGATCATGTAGGGCGGGATGTCCTGGATGATCTTCGAGCAGCCGCCGGTGATGGAGTGGCAGCCGATGCGGCAGAACTGGTGGACGGCGGTGAGGCCGGAGACGATGGCGTGGTCCTCGACGATGACGTGGCCGCCGAGGGTGCCGTTGTTGGAAAGGATGACGTGGTTCCCGATCTGGCAGTCGTGGGCGACGTGCGAGTAGCAGAGGAAAAGGTTGTCGTTGCCGATGAGCGTCGGCGTGTGGGCGTGGGTACCGCGATGGATGGTGGTGTTTTCCCGGAAAACGTTGCGGTGGCCGATGAGGAGGTGGGTCGGCTCGCCCTCATACTTCAGGTCCTGGGTCTTTCCGCCGATGGCGGCGAAGGGGAAGAACTCGTTGGCAGCTCCGATCTTCGTCGGCCCATCGATGACGACGTGGGAGTGCAGCACGCAGTCATCGCCAAGCTCGACTCCCGCGCCGACGACACAGAACGGCCCGATCCTGACGTTGTCGCCGAGGATCGCGTCCGGGGAAATGATCGCGGTGGGATGGATCATCCTTGAGAGGAGAATGAGAAACCACGAAAGCCACGAAAAAGCACGAAAGGAGAAGCAATTGTGACGGTCTTCGCACTCGACTGCTGAATGATTACGATGCGATTCGGAACTCCCTGATTTTCGTGATGTTTCGTGAATTTCGTGGTTCGTATTTCAGGACTTAGGGTCACGGCGTGCAATCGCAACCGACCCGCCAGCCGATGGCGACTGTTTTTTTCAGGAGCAGGGGCAATCCGCCGAAATGGCGGGCCGATCCGGGGAAGCGGACCGGCCCGTCTGATGATCAGAATTCCGTGCGGAGTCCGGCGATGACGCCTCGTCCGGCCATGGGTGCGATGTCCTTCAGGAAGGAGGTGCTTTGGCGGGCTTCCTCGTTGGTGAGGTTGTTGCCACGGAGATAGAGGGTGGTGTCGAAGCCGCCGAGTTTCAGGTCATAGCTGATGCTGGCGTTGACGAGGAAATAGCCATCGGTGGCGAGTTCGAAGTTGGCATGGCGGTCCTGACTGGCGGCGTACTGGCCTTCGAGCCGGGCGCTGAAGGGGCCCTTGGCGTAGTCGAGCGCAGCGCTCGCGCGGAACGGGGGGATGCGCGGGACGGGCTCGCCGGTTTTCCGATCCTCGGCGTGGACATAGTCGGCGCGGAGGATGAGGTCGAGGCGCTGATCGCGGGCCGGGGTGGTGGTGGTGGTGTCGCCAGCCGCCGGGGCCTCGACGGGTGCGAGCAGGTGGAAGGTGGTCTCGATTTCCCCGCCGTAGAAATCCGCGCCGATGGCCTGGTAGGCGAAGACCGGCAGGAGATCGACCGGGTCCACGGCTCCGGTGGGCTGGGCGCTGACGAAGTCGTTGAAGTGGTAGTAGAATCCGCTGACGCTGCCGGTGACGCGGCCGGATTTTTTCCGGAGGGAAAGATCAAGCGAGATCGAGTCCTCGGTGCCGAGGTTGGGGTCTCCGATCTCGAAGATGCCGGTGGCGACGTGGGGGCCGTTGGCAAAGAGCTCGACGTAGGTCGGCGGACGCTGGGTGTAGGCGAGGGAAAGCGCGATGGCGTAGTCCTCGACGGGGTTGTAAACGATGCCGGCGGAGGTGCTGAAGGCATCGAACCCGCGCTCAACGCCGGGGCCGAAGCCGGGGCTGAACTGGGTTTCGCCGGTCTGGTGATCGTAGCGGGCTCCGAACTGGAGGCGGATCTGGTCGAGTGGGATTTCCTCGAAGAAGAACAGCGAGTTCGTCCGGGTTTCCACCGACGGCAGGAAGGCCTCCGCGCCGAGGGCCGAGAACTCGCTGGCCTGGGACTCGACGCCGAACGCGCCTTCAAATGGACCGATTTTTTCATGGAGGAGTTCGATCCGGCCGTTGTAGCCCTCGATCAGGAACTGGGTGCCGGGCGTGGTGGCCTCGAACTCGGTGTGATCGTAGTCGGAGTAGCCGAGCTTGTAGTTGATCTCCTTGATCCAGGGGGCGGGATTGTAAAAGGCCCCGCGCAGATCCCAGCGGCGCTGGCGGAGGTCGATGGTGACGTCCGGTTCGCCGACCGTGCCGTAGTTGGAATCGACCCCGGAGAAGGAAAGCCCGAAGAAGCCGCCGTCCCAGATGTAGGATCCGCCGAGGCCGGCGCCCTTGGAGTCGGTGGCGCTGTTGGGGATGAAACCGTACGGCTCGGGCGTGCCAGGGGGCAGCGGGGTGGTGGCGCGCAGGGCGGCCGAGCGGGCAAAGCCGGGGATGTCCAGGTTCTCGGTGCTGCGGTTGAACCCATCGAGGTGGAACACGATCGGTCCGGCCCCCCAGGTGAGAGCGCCGGATTGGGAAAACAGGTCATCGACGGAGCCGACACTGGTTTCAAATTTCCCCGAGGGATACTGCCCCTCGAAGCGTTCCTGCGGGATGCGGTCGTCGATCACATTGACCACGCCGCCAATGGTGTTCGGGCCGTAGAGCAGGGTGGCGGGGCCGCGCACGACCTCGACGGAGCGGATGGTCAGGGGGTCGGTGGCGACGGCGTGATCGGGGCTGACATTCGAGACATCGATCACCGAGGTGCCGTTTTGAAGGATGCGCACGCGGTCATCGCCGAGGCCGCGGACGACTGGTCGGCTGGCACCGGGACCGAAGGACGTGGAGCTGACGCCGGGTTCATTGTTGAGCGTTTCCCCGAGGGTCGGCTGGAGTTTGAGTTGCAGCGCCTTGCCCTTGAGGACGGTCGCGGGCTGGACCTGTTGGAAAAGGGTCAGGTCGAAGCGGTTGGCGGTCACCATCACCTCGTCGAGCGAGTTGGTGGTCTCGGGTGCCTGGGTTTCGTCCGGCTTGGGTTTCTTGGGAGCAGCGCTTTCTTCAGCTGAGGAAAGCGGGGCCATGGAGGCAAGGAGGCCGAGGCCCCCGACGATGGAACGGGAAATGGGATTCATGAGTACGGTTTGAAAGGAGGCGGCGCCAATTCAGGAAAACGCGGCATCACGGCACGCGCCGCCAAGGCGTCGTGCTGCCGCTCAAACATCTCGCGAGGGTCCGACCGTACTTACGGCCCTCGCGGAGGTGCATGCGCCAGGACTCCTCCGACCAGGTGGCCTGGCGTGAAGTCAGCGGAAATGGAAACAACCAGGGGGGCCGATGGCGGCACCGAGTCGATGGTGACCGGAATCACTTCCGGCGTGACGGTGTCGTAGCCGCCCTGGAGCATCAGGGTTACCGCGCACTCGTGACCCTGATCGTCGGCGTCATCATGGAGGCACTTGTGGAGCGCCCCGCTGGCAGCCATGGCCTGCACCACCAGCAACTGCACCAACACGAGCAGGGCCGTGAGGGCCCAGAATCGTTTGATGGGTGTGGAAAGCGCCATGGAAGGAGAGCTACGGAGCCAGGTTCATCAGGAGCCCGTTCACCAAGGAATCCTGAAGGGGAACTTGGGCGGGTTTGGTTTACGGGAGCCCAGCCAAGCGGTCCAGCCCAGATGCAACTAAAATGCAAAAGAGTTTCTTGAACGAAAGGAAGGAAAGTGAAGAACCACGAAAAGCACGACAGAGGAAGCAATGCTGACGATCTTCGCACTCACCTGATGAGTGAGTCCGACGCGACTGGGAATTCCCTGGATTTCGGAGGTTTCGTGAATTTCGTGGTCTGTATTTCAGGATTCAGGATTCCCGGAGATAGCCTGCTCTTGGTCGGAGCGCCGGGCATCGGTGACAGCCCTGTGGCCCTCGGATCCCAAGATGTGGGCCCATCACCGCCTTCCAGCTCGCCGGTCTTGTCCTTGGGAACCTGGCACTTTCGCAAGAGGCGTCGCCCTCGCTCCCCAACAAGCTGTCTGAAAGCCGAAGCCTGTGATCATGACCACCCATTCCTTCCGCAAGGCCCGGAGAAAGCGCTG
>JAIYDT010000234.1 GCA_027487355.1 Verrucomicrobiaceae bacterium | reverse complement strand
TTTGAACCGCCAAGGCGCCAAGGTCGCAAAGGAAGAATCTTTGCTTTGAATGGAATGTTTTGCATCCTGTGCTTTCCCAAACGCCATTTCTTTTCTTCACCTTGGCGATCTTGGCGTCTTGGCGGTGAAAACCACTTCACCCCGAGGTTCCCCAGGGTTTCTGTAACGGGTAGGGGCGCAAGGCGGAGGATGTGCTTGAGTTGGTGGGGTGGGGGGCGTTTGCTTGTCCTCCATGAGTGACTTTGCCTGCCCGATGTGTGAGATGACCGACGTGCTGACCCACGCCGACCATTACGAATGCGCCACCTGCGGTCACGAATGGCCCCTCGCCGCCGAAGCGGACGTTCCGACGGGTGAGCGCGTGGTGAAGGATGCCTATGGCAATGTGCTCGCGAACGGCGACGTCGTGGCGATGATCAAGGATCTGAAGCTGAAAGGCTCCTCGCAGACCCTCAAGGTCGGCACGAAGTCCAAGCCGATCCGTCTCGTGGATGGAGATCATGAGATCGACTGCAAGATGGATGGCATCTCGATCGCGCTGAAGGCGATGTATGTGAAGAAGGTGGTGGGGTGAAATGACGCCGCTCACGATCCTTTATGAAGACGAACATCTGGTGGCGATCAACAAGCCGGCCGGGATGCTGGTGCATGCGGGTCGCGACCCCGAGGGGCCGGAGTGGATTGCGATGAAGCGGCTGCGTGATCAGCTTGGAAGACGGGTGTTCACCGTGCATCGGCTGGATCGTCCGACCTCCGGGGTGTTGTTGTTCGCGCTCGACAAGGAAACCTCCGGACTGGCCCAGAAGGAATTCGAGCAGCGGCGGGTCACGAAGACCTATCGAGCGCTGGTCTGTGGGGCCTTTCCCGCGACTTGGACCTGTGAGACTCCCTTGCAGGCGGAGGAAGGGCAGCCCTTTCGTGACGCAACGACCCGTTTCCGCTGTCTGGAAACCAGGCCCGCCCTGACTGATCCTTCGATCGAGGTCTCGCTGTTGGAAGCGGTTCCTCTAACAGGACGCTATCACCAGATCCGCCGACACCTGTTGGAGGCCGGCTTTCCGATTATCGGCGACTTCCTCTATGGCGAGGTGGATCAGAGTCTCGAACTCGGCGAGCGGCTCGGGATCGGGACCCGCATGCTGCTTCAGGCAAAGGTGCTCGAGCTGCGGCATCCCCACACGGGAATGCCGCTGCGAATCGAGGCAGACGAGGACGCCGAGTTTCTCAGGATCTTCGCGAGCCAGCCCGCTGAAGGGGAGAAGCGTTGAGGAAAAGCCGCCTCACTCGGGATCGGCCTCGGTGCTGCTCCAGGTCAGGATTGGAGCGGCCTCATCCTTTCCGGCTTCGAGGCGGAAGGTGACGGTGCAGCCAAAGAACGAATCGTCATCCTCATTCTTGGGGATCTGACCCATCACCCCGACTTGGATGAAGGCGGTGGTGGAGCGATAGGTGATGGCGGCATCGCGCAGGGTGATGGCAAAGTCGTCCTTCTTGAACTTCTTCAACTGCGGGCTGTCCTTCAGGTGTTCGAAGGCGGCCTTGGACGCTGCGGCGTGTAGATCGGCTCCCTTGGAAAGGGCGTTGCCGTCGAGGAGGGAATAGACCTTTGCATCGAAGGTTTCCCATTTTCCCGAGCAGAACTGGGCGACAAAGCTGGAGTTGTTGGACCAAACGGCTTCCGTGGTGATGTGGTTGTATTCCGCCTTGTCACCAAAGTGATTGCCGGAGGTCTTGCCAAGTGCCGCACCGCTCTCGAGGTTGACCACGTAGTTGGCGAGTTTCTCGGTCTGTGGATCGACGGAGATGTCTCCATCCTCATCGGTTTCCTCCTTGGCTTCCGACTCTCCCTGAATGCCCCAGGCCAAGGCGAACTTCTCGTCACGCGAGCGGGTGCCCTTGATCATGCGCCAGCCTTCGCCAACGTTCGCGGAACCCTTGGGTCCTGAAGGAGCGGAATCGTCCTCGGCATTCGCCGCGGCGAGCTTGTCGATGATCTTGCGGGCGGTGTCGGAATAGCCCTCGTAGAGCCCGTTTCCTCCTTCGACCTCCGCGAGGGGGATGGTCTTGTTAAGCAGACCGGCAGTGTCTGTTTCCTTTCCTGCGGCGAACTTCCCTTCCTTGCGCAACTGGCGGATCAGCTTGCCCCCGGCGAAGTAGTTGCGGTTCTCGGTCACCGTGGTTGGCGCGTTCTCGAACATCGGGGTGGCGTCGCTGCGATCAAGTACGAACAGTAGCTTTTCGCCCTGGAGGAAGAACTGGGTGATGGTTTCGCCGTGTTCGCCGAAAAGGATCTCTTCGACCCGGATCAGTCCTGAGTCGTCGTCGCTTTTCCAAACATGCTTCTCAAAGCCGTGTCCGCCCTCAAGATTCTCTCCCGACAGGGAGTGATGCGGCCATGACCCGTAATTGGATTCGGTCTTCTTGAACGCCGCGCTGATTTCTTCGATCGCGGCCTTGTCGTCGGCGAAGAGGAAAGATGTTCCGCACAGCAGGGTGAGAAGGATGGTTTTCATCGGAGGAAGGGTTTGGAAAAAGAAAAGGCCGCAGCTCCTGGTGGAGCTGCGGCCTCGAAAGAGGGCTTACTTGATTTTCACAGAGGTGAGCATTTTCATGATCCCCTCGGCATTTCCTTCGAGGGCTTTTTCTGGAGCCCAGGTGATGACGAAGTAGGTCTTCTTGGAGTCCTTCTTGCTGAACTGAAGGACGCCGACCTTGTAGTTGACGCCCTTGCCTACGCCAATCCCTTCGGTGGAGGTGAGCGACATGCCGCTGGACTCCTGGGTGTTGGTCACTGCGTCTTCCCATTTGATGGACTCGTAGCGCGCACCGCTGTCCTTCTTCATCGACTCGGTGGCGTCTTCGGCGTTCTCGGAATCGACGATCACCACGGTGGCGGTGAACATCTTGTCGGCTGCGACGATGTGGGCGCCCTTGTCGTCGGACTCGACCTTCCAATCGGCGGGAACGCTCAGCGAGAAGGCGGAGTGATCCTTGTCCGGGTAGTCATAGGTCTGGGTTTCTCCGGCCTCACCTTCTTCAGGGGCCTCTTCCTTTTCCGCTCCGGCCTCGTGGGCCTTCACCGAGCGGATGATCTTCAATCCGGCCTCGCCATGCTTTTCGAAGCCTTCCTCCGTTGAGACGAGCTGCATGTAGTAAATTGCCTTTGCTTCGGGCTTGTTGATCAGGAGCGAGGCGATGTTGGCCTTGCCATCCTCGTCCTCTCCCTTGGCTTGAAGCAGCAGGATGGCCACGCCATTGGCTTCAATCTTCTTGATCTCCTCGTAGGTGACTTTCTCGAAGCCTTCCTCGATCACCTCTTTGGCCTCCTTGATTGCCTCCTGTGGCTCCTCAGGGGAGGACTCGAGCGGCGCGAGTGAAAGGATGAAGCTGTCGTCATCTTTCGGGCTGGCGAACAAGGCTCCCTCCTTCGACTCGACCTCCCAGCCATCCGGGAGGGTGAAATCAATCGCGGGCTTTTCTTTCGGGTAGCTGGCGGTTTGGTCGGCTTGCAGGCTGGCGGAGAGAAGCAGGCTGCCGAGACACAGAAACATGCACTTGTTCATCGATTGTTGGAGATGGGTTAAATAATCGAAGGCGATTCACGGCGTTGGATTGGTTTTGTCAATCCACACCGGTTGGATCGGGAAACAAATTCGCCACCCTGGAGAATGGAAGGCGCATGACGGAAGGCGTGGTCAGGTCCCATGGGGAGATCGAGATCACCTTCTGAGAGCGGAGATTTCCAGGTTGGCCTGGCGCAGTCGGGAACAGAGCTGGAGGGCGATTTCGTTGAGGATCTTGATCTTGAGGCCTGGGCAGGTGGCATCGAGGGATTCGAACAGCTCGCGGTCCATGACCCGGCAGGTGACCGCCTCGTGGGCGATCACGTCGGCTGAGCGCGGGGAGCTGTCGAGGAAGGCCATTTCGCCGAAGCTCATGCCGGTGGAGAGGACGTCGAGGCGTTGGTGGCGGGTGGTCTCCAGCTGAAGGCGGATTTCGACACTCCCGGAAAGCAGGATGAAGAGTTCATCGGCGCGGGTTCCGCTCTGGATGATGGTTTCGCCGGCTGCGTAAGAGCGGGTTTCCATGCGTCGGTCGAGGAGGTCGATTTCATCGCCATCGCAGTGGGTGAGGAGGGCGGATTGATCGAGGGTGATGGCAGGTCTAACGGAAAGATGGCCGGGAAGGATCTCGGAAAGCACGAGAGTCTCGCAGGACTCGAGGGCGGCGTCCTCGCTGGCGAAAATGGCGCTGTCGGGAATTCCTGCGGCGGTGAGGGATCGGGTGAAGCGTCCGGTCTGGCAGCAGAGAAGCCGGACACCGTCGGCGGCGAGCTGGAGCTGGATCTCATGAAGCAGGCGCAGGCTGACCTCGTCGGCGGACACGACGTGGCGGAGATTGAGGATGACGTGCTGGCAGTAGGGGGCCTGTTTGACCAGTTCGCGGACGACCGGTTCGAAGGTCGAGAAGAGCAGCGGCCCCTGAAGTTCCATCACGCGGATGCGGTCGCCGTATTTCCGCAGGGCGTGGAAGGCGGTGGTGGGCAGGCGGCGGCGGGAGTTGACCTGGGTGGCGTTGTAGCTGCGACGCATCGCGGGTTGGGGCACCGCGCTGGGGTTGAAGAGGTGCAGGGCGAGTTCCCGGGCGAGATCCATGCAGACGCGGATGCCGCGGACGCTGTTGCCTTGCTCGTCTAGGAGAGGGGAAAACACGCCGATGCCGAGCTGGCCGGGGAGCACGGCGAGGATCCCGCCACCTACGCCGCTCTTGGCGGGCAGGCCGACCCGATAGATCCATTCGCCGGACCAGTCATACATGCCGCTGCTGGCCATCACGCCGAGGACCTTGTCCACGTAGTCGTGGGCGATCGCCCGCTCTCCGGTGATCGGATTGATGCCCTGGTTGGCGAGCGTGGCGGCCATCACGGCGAGGTCGGCGCAATTCACCTTGAGGGAACATTGCTGGAAATAGGTCTCGAGGATTTCCTGAGGGTCTTCGTCGATGATCCCGAAGTTCCGCAGCATCCAGCCGATGGCGCGATTGCGGTGGCCGGTTTCGCTTTCTGACCGATAGACCGCGTCATCGACCTCGAGGGTTTCTCCGGCGCAGGTGGACAGGTAGCGGATGATGCGATCAATGCGCGACTCAAACTCGGTGGTGAGGATCTGACCGCAGGTGGCGATGGCCCCGGCGTTGATCATTGGGTTGAATGGCTTGCCGGTGCCGGCTTTCAGGCTGATGGCGTTGAAGGCATCGCCGGAGGGCTCGACGCCGATTCTCGAAAGCATGTGGTCCTCTCCCCGGTCCTGGAGGGCCAGCCCGTAGGTGAGGGCTTTGGAGATCGATTGGATGGAGAATTTCTGGCGCGTATCGCCGACTTCGTAGAGATGGCCGTCGCGGGTGGCGACGCAGATGCCGAACCAGTTGGGATCCGCCTTGGCGAGTTCAGGGATGTAGTCAGCCACTTTGCCATCATGGAGGCTTGCATAGCGTTCGTGGAGGGACTGGAGGATTTGGTGAACCGGGGATTTCATGGGTTGGGCCCCCGGCGATTAGCAGCTTTGATACCTAAAGCGAGGGGGGAGTGAATCCGGGCCTCCGAGGAGAGTTGAGTGAGGAGTTTCAGGTCGGTTGGAGCAGGCTGGAGCGTTGGGTTGCAAAAGCCGATCTGCCGTGGGGTCGGCTCGTGGTCGGCTTGCTGGGATGGCTGAAAATGCCAAACCCAATTCTCGGGAAACAGGAGCTGATTGCTTGAAAATCGAAAAGAAATGTGGCCATTCCGGATTTGATAGGCCGATTCACCTGCTTGTTGATTGGCGGAAATTGCATGCCGTCGGGGCTTGCCCAATCCTGTCGATGGAGGGCACCTTATGTTAGGAACTCACTGAAAACCCATTGAGGTGTGTTCCTGATGTCTCGTTCCCCGAACCTCGGGGGTGCCCGGAGCATCGGATCTTTCCAAAAACCCACCATGAAACCCAAAATCAACCGTTCGAAGTTCCGTCGGATGAACTTCGGAGCCTCCGTCGTATCCGCCATTACATTCTGTGCCAGCTCCTCTGCGAGCCTTGGTGCTGCCAGCACCTGGACCGGAGCCACGAGCTCCGATTGGAACAACGCTGCCAACTGGACAGCGGGAGTTCCGGTCGGAGGAAATGCAACCATCAACACCAGCGTGCCAAACGTCGCGGTGATCTCCGCGAACCCATCGGCCACGCCGGTGGACATTTTTGTCGCGAACGCTGGCGGCTCGACCGCTCGCCTCGACCAAACTGCGGGCACCGCAGGCACGGGTGGCGGCAACTGGATGTTTGTGGGACAGAATGGTGGATCAGGCACCTTCAATCTTGCCAACACGTCTACCAGTGGTGGGACCTTCACCGGTTTCGGCCAGGGCTCCGGCACGATGAATGTCGGCGGACGCCTCTACATTGGTGGATTCGGTGGCTCCGGCAGCCAGGGCCGAGTCAATGTCAACACCACGGGAAGCCTCAACGTTCCCGGTGACTTCGAGATCGCTACTGACAACAGCACCGGCATCCTCAACCTGGACGGCGGCACCATCAATGCTGGTGGTTGGTTTGAGATAGGGAACGGCACCGGCAGCACCGGCACCCTCAACATGTCCGGAGGCACCCTGAACAAGGCCGGCGGCAATCACTTCATCATCGGGGCCAACGGAGCCACCGGAGTCGCGAACGTGAGCGGCGGCACGATCAACAGCAACAACGAGACCTGGGTGGCCAACAACGGAGGTTCCAACGGCACCCTCAACTTCAGTGGTGGCACGATCAACAGCAGCAGTTGGGTGGCGATTGGTCGCGGCGGCTCGGCCTCGTCCGTCGTCAACATGACCGGTGGCACCTGGAACAAGCTCAACGCCGGATCCTCATTCATCGTCGGAGCCAGCGGCCCGGCCACGATGAACCAGAGCGCGGGACTCGTGGATGTTCAGGGGGGAGACACCTGGATCGCGGAGGACAACACCGGAGTTTACAACCTCAGCGGAAGCGGCGAACTGCGAGGAACGATCGTTCAGGTGGGAAGAAACGGCGGCTCCAACGGCACTCTCCATCTCGACGGCGGGACGCTCCGCGTCAACCAGATCATCGGCGGCAATGGAACGGATGAGGTCGATTTCAACGGCACCCAGATCGTGGCCAAGGCTGCCCAAGCCAGCTTCATCAATGCGGTGGATACCGCCTCGCTCCAAGCGGGTGGATTGAAGATCGACAGCAACGGATTCGCCATCGCCTCCTCCCAGTCATTCTCCGGAACCGGTGGAGTGACCAAGACCGGCGCTGGTTCACTGACTCTGACCGGTGCCAGCACCTACACCGGCACCAGCGCGGTCAATTGCTGGCAAGCTCGTCATTGGGACCAACGCCACCAGCACGGGAGACGTCACCATTGCTGACGGTACTACGTTCGGAGTCCTCCAATCGACGGCCGATGCGGTCCTGACCCGCAACAACGTGACCTTCGGAACCACCGGGGCCTCCACCCTTGAGGTGAATCTCGGAAACCTCAGCGGCAATACGTTGAATGCGCCTCTCAACATCACCGGAACCGCGACCCTCAACGGCCCGGTGACGGTGAACATCGTGGATCAACTTCCCGATGTCGGAACCATCCCGCTCGTCTCCTACGCGGCGAAAGCAGGCTCGGGCAGCTTTGCCCTCGGCACGATTCCGAGCGGCATGACCGCCACGCTGGTGGACGATGGCGCGACGGTCTCGCTGGTGGTCACCAGTCTCGCGCTTCCCTACTGGGACGGCACGGTTGA
>JAIYDT010000165.1 GCA_027487355.1 Verrucomicrobiaceae bacterium | reverse complement strand
GTCGAAGCGCCACATTCCACCCGGCTTGAAATCGAACTCATGAAACGTATTCCGAAACCCCTCCGGCCCCCACCAGCGGCAGAGCTTCGAGGGATCACGAAACGCCTCAAGAATCCGCCCCCGATCCGCAGGGATCAGTCGCGAGGTCATCAGGCAGCAGTCGGAATTCGTCTCGGACATGGTGGAAGGAGCTTGATCGCCATTTCAGCGATTCCAATCACACAACGAACGGCCGACTGGGAAAAGGACAGGATTCTACGATTTTCGGGAACCTGCCTAGGCCTCACCGGCCAGCCGAAGAAACTCCGCCTTCACCGCCGCCGAAACCCGGAAATCCGCTATCGAAACCAAGTCATCGAATACCGGCCGAAGTTCCCCCAAAAGTCCGGCTCTCTTGGCTTCCAGCAATACACCAAGCAAGCCGGTCGTCTTCAGTCCCAAGCTGGTGGCTTCCGATCGCCCTTTTCTCTCATCGATCAACAGAAGGGCAGCACCAATTTCAACCGCGAGCGAGATCGCCTCCGTCTCTCCCGGATCAAGAAGCGATGACAAACTCTGCATCAAATCTCCACGAACGGGAACAACCACGGATAGAAACGCCGGAAGATCCGAATGCCATCGCATCAATTCCAGCTCGACCGCCGGTGGAATCAGAACCTCTCCGAAGAGATCGCGAAGAATTCCCTCAAGGCCAATCGCAAGCAAGTTGCTGATCGCTGACGTGTCGGAGACGACAATCATGGAAACCCGAGGCTTTTCAAGGTCTCCAGATCCGCATGAAGATCCTCAACGTCGTAGTCCAGGGTCACCTCACGCTTTCCCAGCTCACGCTGAAACTGCATGCGGGGCATGTCTGCAAGCATGGCAGCGCGTCCCAAGCTGACCTTGCGATCACGGTAAAGGGCAACCGCGACCTCGAGCTTCGCGAGCCCGGGAGTCATTCCAGTCCCCTCAAGAGCGGCATCTGGCCATTCCACCTTCATGTCATTATGTTACGACGAATGAGGCTTTGTCTCAAGCACTCATTGAGTCCGCCACTTCACCCGCTGATCTTGCCGTCCTTGATGATGAGGGTCCGGTCCCCACGCGAGGCGAGGGTTTGATCGTGGGTGACGACGACGAGGGTCACGCCGTGTTCGGTTGCGAGACCGAGGAGGATTTCCATGATCTGGGCGCTGGTGGCGGAATCGAGGTTGCCGGTGGGTTCGTCGGCGAAGAGGACCTTGGGTTCGTTGACGATGGCGCGGGCGATGGCGACCCGCTGCTGCTCGCCGCCGGAAAGCTCGGCAGGGAGGTGATCCGCGCGTTCGGAGAGGCCGACGCGCTCCAGGGCGGCCTTGGCGGCGGCCTCGCGGTCCTTGCCGCCGATCAGGCCGGGGACCATCACGTTTTCGAGGGCGGTGAGCTCCGGCAGGAGGTGGTAGTTCTGAAAGACGTAGCCGATCCGGGCATTCCGGAACGCGGCCTGCTGGCGTCGGCCCATTCGGTAGAGGTCGGTGCCGTCGATGCTGACCGTGCCGCACTCGGGGTGTTCGAGTCCGGCGAGGGTGTAGAGCAGCGTGGTTTTCCCGGCACCGCTGGGGCCACAGAGGAAGACCCTTTCCCCGGCGGAAATGCTCAGGTCGATGCCACGCAGGACCTCGACCACCTTCGGGCCGATCCTGTAGCTGCGATGCAAATCCTTCGTTTCGATCATGACCGGTTGGCTCACGCGGTGAAGGTAGGCAGAGGAATCGGAAACCGGAACTGAAAATGCGACACCCGCGCCGGACGGATCCGGAGCGGGTGTCTTCCTAGCCTCCCTGAAAAATTCGGCTCACTCGCCGGGGATCGGCGGGACCATCTGCGGCAGCATCTTGAGGCGCAGGCCGTTGCCCTTGAAATCCATGTCGATGTTCAGGCGTTCGATCCGGCTGCGGACATCGGCAGGCGCGGCGGCCTTGTCCTGCTCGGTGTCCCAGGGACCCGACCAGGTTTCCTTGCCTTCCTTGTCGAGCACGTGGACTTCCTTGCCGCCGTCCTTGCTCTTCAATTCCACCGAGCCCTTGTCATCGAGCAGCCGGATGGTGCTCTCGCTCATGAAGTTCATCTGCTTGGGAATGACCGCACCAGCGCCGGCGCCGCCGAGCATCTTCTCGACGCGCTTCTGCATTTCCTGGATGGCCTTGTCCATTTCCGGAGCGGCGGCCTGGCCTTGCTGCTGGAGCATTCCCTGGAGCCCGTCGGCCCCCTTCAAGGAGCGCTCGATGGTTTCGCGGATGCGCTTTGCCTGATCCTCGGGCATGCCCTCGAAAAGATGATCCAGCGGCTGAGCAGCTCCTCCGCCCATGGCCACGGCGCGGTCCGCACGTTCTCCGAGGATCACCTTGCGGTTGCCCGGCTTGCCCTCGTGGATGTAGTCGATGGAGATCTGGTCGCCCGGCTTCTTTCCGGAAACCTGTTTGGTGAGATCGGCATGACTTCCGACAGCGGTTTCGTCGATCTTGGTGATGACGTCGTTGACCGTGAACCCGGCCTTGGTGGCAGGACCTTCCGGATCGAGAACGCGGACGAGAACGCCCTCACCGTCCTTGAGTCCGAGGTGGACGCCGAGGACCTCAGGCACCTGGGAGGAACCGAGTCCGAGATAGGCGGAAACGGCAGCCTTGTCCTGTTGGAGCGGCATCTGCTCGACCTTGCCGGCAGGCTGCTCTTCAGGAGCGGCGGGCGCGGCCTGTGGTTCCTCAGGAGGCGCTTCAATGGCCGTGGCCCGGAGCGCGAACGCCGAAAGCAGTCCGGCGAGTTTGAATGGGTGGATCGCGTGTTTCATCGTTGACATACTAGAAGCGTCGTAGAACGCGGTTTTTGTTTGAATCTGGAATCAATCGATCTTTTCGGGAACGAGGATGTATTCGACATGGGGTTGTTCGACTTCGACCCGCTTGCCCTCCGAGTTGATGAAGCTGGCGCGCTCGTTGTAAACCACCCGGACCATGCGGTGCGGACGATTGTCCTTCCAGATCACCCCTTCATCGCTGGCGGTCTGGAGATTGTTGCCGTAGCCGGCGGGAACGAATCCTCCGGAGAGCTTTTGGGGAACCGGATTGGAGGCGACTTCTCCACTGCCTTTCGTTCCAGGAGACGTGCCGAGCGGCATCATCAGCGCGGTCACCGCGCCCATCAAGGCCACTGCTGCGGCAGCGGCATAGGGGCGGAAACGGCGGACGCTTTTCGGAGCGACATTGCCCTTGGTGAACATGACGATCTTCTCGCCGACCGGGAAAGGCGTCGAGGCGACCACCTTTTCCAGCGAGGCGAAAAAGTCCGCAGACAGGGCGGCGGGCCGGTGCCCGGAAAGCATCGATTCAAAGCGGATTTCCGAGACGGTCAGCTCGGTGAGCGTGCCGTCGGCGGCGGATTCCAACCGGTCAAGCAACGCGTCGTCCGTGCGCAGCGGCCGGAGGGCGGAGAGGCTGGATTCAAGGTCCTGGAGTTCGTCGTTCATGTGGAAAATTTTCAGATGGAAAGGTCGCCCTTGCGGCGGGCTCCCCCGAGCTTGCGCTGGAGGGCTTCAAGTCCGTAGCGGTAGCGAGAGGCGGCGGTGTTTTGGGAAATTCCGAGGGCCTCACCGATCTCGGCAAAGGTCCGTTCGCCCCAGATTTTCATGATGATGACCTCGGCGAACTTGGGCGGCAGTTCCTTGAGGCTGGCTTCGAGCTGGGTGCGGGTTTCATCGTCCGAGGCTTCGCTTTCGAACCACGGATGGAAGGTTTCCCGCTGATCGAGGTCGGACTCGAACCCCACGGTGTCCTCACGCCGGCGGCGGCGGTCGTCGCGGCGGCTGAGGTCGATGGCGAGACGTCGGATCGCGGTGTAGAGGTAGGGCATCCAGGCCTCCTGGCCGCCGACGAATTCGCCTTCGCGGAGCTTTTCTGCCAGCTTCACGAGGGCGTCTTGGAAGATGTCCTGCGCATCCTCATGGGAACGGGTCTGCTGACGGGCGAAAAGCAGCAGGCGCGGGCCATGCGCTTCCAGCCACGAACGCCAGGCGGATGCGGAGGGTGAGAGATCGGTCGCGGTGTTCACCGTTGTAGAAACTTCATCCATTGAGCGATGCCAGGCTCAGGGTTTGTCTTTCGAGAGGCGCAAAAAATGCGAAGCTAGGGCCCGTCCAGTCGGCGAGTTCTGGTTTTCCGCGAGTTTCCTGGGAGTCCCCTCACCCACCAAGGTGCCGCCATTCACTCCGCCGCCGGGGCCGAGGTCGATAACCCAATCGGAGGCGGCAATGACGTCGAGATGGTGCTCTACGACCAGCACGCTGTGCCCGGCGTCGCGGAGGCGGAAAAAGGCGGCGAGGAGCTTGTCGACGTCGCCGAAATGCAGGCCGGTGGTCGGCTCGTCGAAGAGGTAAAGCGTGTGCGGGGCCTGGGGCTTGGCGAGCTCGACCGCGAGCTTGAGCCGCTGGGCTTCGCCGCCGGAAAGGGTGTTCGCGGCCTGGCCGAGCCGGACGTAGCCGAGGCCGAGTTCGACGAGGGTGTCGAGCAGCGGACGGAGCTTCGGGATCGCTTTGAAAAAACC